>DAOWAG010000161.1 GCA_030634715.1 Candidatus Aegiribacteria sp.
AATGAGATAAGAAAGAAATGCCGCGAATACGCCGCTGAATTTGTAGGAGTACAGAAGGAGGAGTTCAAGAGACTTGGAGTATTCGGTCTCTGGGACAAACCCTATCTCACTATGAGCACTGATTATGAATCAGGCATTGTCAGGGCTTTCGGTGAGCTTGTTAAACATAATTATGTCTATCAGGGGCTTCGTCCGATACACTGGTGCATGAAGTGCGGAACCGCACTGGCTGAAGCCGAAGTGGAATACGGGGACCATGCTTCTCCCTCAGTCTACGTGGCTTTTCAGCAGGATAATCCTGAGGAATGGAAGAAGGCAGGTGTTCCTGAAGGCACCAGGCCAGTTATCTGGACAACAACTCCATGGACACTACCGGCAAACCTGGCTGTTGCGCTTCATCCCGCTGAAAAATACGTAATAGTCACAAAGGGCGAAGACAGCTTCCTGGTTGCCATGAAAAGAGCCGGGGCATTCATGGAAGAAACCGGTATCGAAGGCACAGTTCTTGAGAAACCTGTCTTCACAGGCAGCGAGCTTGAGGGTCTCCTTTTGAAGCATCCTCTCTTTGAGGGCAGAACAAGCATGATGATACTGGCTGACCATGTGACAATGGAGGATGGTACCGGCTGTGTTCACACCGCTCCGGGGCACGGAGCTGAAGATTTTATCGTCGGACTGAAATACGGTCTGGAGATATTCAGCCCTGTAACCGAGAACGGCACCTTCTCTGATACTGCGGGAAAATACGCAGGCCTGCATGTATTCAAGGCGAATCCGGTCATAATTGACGATCTGAAGAGCTCCGGGAATCTTGTGACTGACAGCAGGAATATCAAGCACAGTTACCCGCATTGCTGGCGCTGCAAGAAACCGCTCATCTTCAGGGCTACCAGACAGTTTTTCCTGAGCCTTTCCCATGAGGATCTGAAGAAGCGTGTTCTCGAAAGAGTCGAGGAAACAGCCTGGCATCCGGCATGGGGTCACGAACGCATGCGGAACATGATGGATGTACGTCCGGATTGGTGTCTCTCGAGGCAGAGATCCTGGGGTGTCGCTCTCCCTGTCTTTACATGTACGGATTGCGGTAAACCGGTTTTTAATCATGAGGTGATAGACGCCGTTGCTGATCTGATATCGAAGAAAGGATCCGATATCTGGTTCGAGCTTGATCCATCCGAATTGTTCAAACTTGCAGGCAAAGAAGCTGAATGCCAGTTCTGCGGCGGACGTAATCTCGAGAGAGTGGATGACATACTGGATGTATGGTTTGACAGTTCTCTGAGTCATTACAACGTTCTTACCGAAAAACACGGACTTTCCCGGCCCGCAGCGGTTTATCTTGAAGCGACAGACCAGCATCGCGGCTGGTTCGGATTGAGCCTTGTAACCAGTGAGGCGCTCGGTATGAGCAGACCTGCCGATAACATTATTACTCACGGTCTAATTCAGGATAAAACCGGAAGGAAGATGTCCAAATCCATCGGTAACGTTATTTCTCCTTTGAAGGTTATAGACAGGCAGGGAGCGGATATACTCCGACTCTGGTTTGGAAGTGTGGATTACACATCCGATTTCAGAGCAGAACTCTCGCAGCTGGATGACGCAAGAGAGGCTTACAGGAAACTTCGCAATACTCTCCGATTCATGCTGGGCAACCTTGGGGAATTTGATGTAATCGATCTTGATCCATCGAAACTTGAGGGTTTTGACAAGTATATCTACCTGCGTTTCAGAGAGCTCTACAGATTCTGCATTGAAGAGTATCGGAAATTCCAGTTCCACAGAGTGTATCGGGAATTACGGAACTTTGCGGTTATCAGCCTTTCAGGTCAATATCTGGATATGCGGAAAGACAGACTTTACTGCGGAGACCCAGATGCTGCTTCAAGCAGAATGACCAGACAGGTCCTTGCCTATATGCTGAAGAACCTTGTGAAACTCCTTGCTCCACTGATTCCATTCACGGCTGAAGAGGCATGGAGGGAACTGCCGGACTGCCTTAAAGAAGATATAGACAGCGTGCATCTTGCTCTCTATTCGAATGATGCAATTCTTATCGATTCGGATCAGGATAAAGAAGAACTCGATTCATGGGAGACATATATCGAGATACGGAAACTTGCTCTGAAGGAACTCGAGGAGAAAAGAGCCAGTGGTGAGATAGGCGGTGGTCTGGACGCCGAGATCCACCTTACTGTTCCTGAGGGAATGCTCAACAGCGCCAACGGGGAGGACTGGGCTGATTTCCTGATCGTATCACAGGTGCATGTAACCACAGGAGAAGAGATTTCTGTATCAGTTGAGAAGGCCGAGGGTTCCAAATGCAACCGCTGCTGGAAGTTACTTCCCGAAGTTGGGACTCTTGATCCTGATGATATCTGTTTCAGGTGTGCCGGTGTTCTGGAGGGCATGGATCTGAATGACTGATGCAAGAATGAGAAACTATGGATATCTCACCGCGCTGGTTGTAGTGGGAATTGATCAGCTGACCAAAAGAATTGCGCTTGGTTCTCTTGATCTTCATCAGCCGGTTTCGGTAATAGGTAATTTATTCAGGTTCACTCTTGCATGGAACCAGGGAGCGGCTTTCAGTATGTCATGGGGAGGGCCTATGGTTCTGACCGTCTTCACTGCAATAGCGGTCATCCTGATCTCAGTTTTCATCTGGCGGATAAAGAATCATGCACCACTATTTCTCATCGCGCTCGGAGGTATACTCGGAGGCGCAGCGGGAAATCTTCTTGACAGATTCTTCTACGGGAAAGTGGTTGATTTCATCGATATCGGATCGAACGGCTGGCGCTGGCCTACCTTCAATGTCGCGGATATCGCTATAACTATTGGCGGGATACTGCTTGTCATCCTTTACAGGGGCAGTGCAAAGAGAAATCCGGAGGCTAATAATGGAAGCCATTAGAATGACTTCAAGAACTGTGATAGCTGTTGGAGGGAACTCTCTGGTTTCTCCGGGTGGAAAGAATGGCAACCTTGATACCCATTCGCTCGCGCGCGAAGTCTGTGAGGAAATTGCCACAATAGCCCAGCTTCGAGGTGGTGTGGTCATAACTCACGGCAACGGGCCTCAGGTGGGCTTTGAGCTTTTGAGGAACACTCTTGCCTCAAAGATCGTTCCGCCTGACGGCATGGATGTCAATGTTGCCGCTACACAGGGCTATATCGGTTACCTACTGCAGCAGGTTCTTGGAGATGTGCTGGAGGAGAGGGATCTGGATATCCCGGTCACCGCTCTGATAACTCAGGTTCTTGTCGCGCCTGATGATCCGGCTTTCGAGAACCCCACAAAACCCGTTGGACCTTCCTACAATAAAAGCGAAGCCGAAAAGGTCCACGATAAGTATGGCTGGATCATGAAGGAGGATGCCGGAAGGGGATGGCGAAGGGTAGTGTCCTCACCCAAACCAAGGAGGATCCTTGAACTTGAAGCCATCAGAACTCTTGTGAATGCTGGACAGATGGTCATCTGCGCAGGGGGTGGAGGAGTTCCGGTAGTGCGTGAGGGTTACAAAGTCAGAGGTGTCCCCGCGGTCATCGACAAGGATCATGTCAGCGCGCTTCTCGCGACACGTCTCGAAGCCGATCTCTACGTTATATCTACTTCAGTACCGGATGTATATATAAACTACGGAAAGCCTGATCAGACTGCTATCCGTATCGCGACACTTCAGGAAATGGATCGTCATGTACATGAAAATCAGTTCGCTCCGGGTTCGATGCTGCCCAAGATACGGGCATCCATCGGTTTTCTGAAACACGGCGGAGAAAGGGTTGTGATTACATCACCTGGCAACATTCTCAAGGCTCTCGAAGGTGAAGCCGGCACAACCATCGTGCATAGCAGCAGTACTCTCCCGGACTCAGGTACATTCCCCGTTTCATAACCGGATCCATTCTATGGATTACAGCAGAATAATGGTGATATGTTGACCGACGGAAACGTACACTGGAAAGACAAGTGGGACGAGTACTTAAGCTTGAGCGGGAGGAGATGGAATCACTCCCTCTTGAGCGTTTACTCGAAGATGTCAGTAAGGGCAGGTACGGCAAGTATTACAACATCTGGTGCGTGATAGCGGAGCATTCCTCGCTTGAGGAAGCCGGATGGGTACT
>DAOWAG010000034.1 GCA_030634715.1 Candidatus Aegiribacteria sp.
AGTCGGAAGAATTCTCCTTGAAGAAGCACTTGTTAGACCGATTGGCAAAGGTTCCAAGGAAAGAATAGTACCAATAGGAGGACCAGCTGTCAGATGGATTTCAACGTATATTGACACCGCAAGGCCATTGCTGGCACATGGCAGATCTACAGCAGTGTTATTTCTTACTTACAGAGGTAACCCCCTCTCCAGAATGACTGTATGGAATATTGTCCGGGAATCTGCCCACCGCGCTGGTATTAAGCAGAGAGTGCACCCGCATTCGATGAGACACTCGTTCGCAACTCATCTGCTTCAAGGTGGTGCTGATCTGAGAGTTGTTCAGGAACTGCTGGGACATTCGGATATCAAAACAACTGAAATTTATACTGCTGTAGATAGAACATATCTTCGCGGTGTGATTGATCAATATCATCCGAGAGCAGGTGAAAAATGACTTTGTTCCCCTCCATATTTGAGAAACCATCAGATGTCTCAAAATTGCTTTACTATGCGGCAATATGGAGCAGAAAAAGAACCTCAGAAGTACGAGTGCAGGGTTACAGCACCCTGCAGACGCATGTAACGGAGATATCAAGAAGTCCCTCAGGAGGAAGAGTGGAGAATCTCTCAAAGGTGCTGAATTTCATTTCCAGCAATAAGGACACTTCAATGTTCCTTCCGCCTGACATAGCTACCGATCTGTTCAGCGCGTGCCTTTCGGAGGCTCCCGCTCTTCTTGAACTGGGATATCCCAGGGATGAACCCACTACTTTTACAACAACATTTCCCGGTCCCGCCCTGAATTCAATCCGGACACAAAATCAGATTAGATCCGCGATTCATCATCTTGGAGGAGACATGGAACTATTGAAAATACTTCTCCGTTCAAGCGAATCCTCGGATACCTGTCTTGATATCATTTTCGCGGTATGGCCTCCACAGCGAATACCGGAAGGCAAGTTCATGCTGCGCCTTGGATATTCCGGACAGGCAGTGCCGGCAGTCATGATCCTTGATGAAAGACTTGCAGGTTATATTCTTCTCTCCTGCTGGGATCTTGCTCTGCGACTGAGAGACAGAGAGAATATCGAGACAGCAGTACCGGATTTCCAGACATTCTCAGTGGATGCTATCCAAACAAACTAAATACATATTATAGATTCATTCTGAAGATGTGAATGATGAATGTAACAATGGAGGCTTCAATGTTATCAGCAATACTTTTCACGGGAATACTCGCAGTAACTCTACCCGATCCTTCAGATATTCAGACTATCACTGCCGATGAGTCTGCTGTGATTGATCTTTCATCTGGTGAAGGGTGGATTCGCCTTCTTGAAGATGATTACGTCTGCCTTAGTCTTTCGGTTTCCGGGGGAGTGAATCTCACGGCGTATGACAATTCCGGGAGTATCCTCTGTCAATCCGACTCAGAGGGGGAGATGGTTCTTTCCGCATTCTCCGATTACTGGTTCTACATTCTCCTTGAGAGAGATACCGGTATCGGTGATCCTGATGTAACTCTGTCTGTTGAGATCGTAGAGCCCGTCAGGCTGATTATTCGCAATGATGTCAGCGGAAGAGTTACTCGAAACGAAATGGCGGAGATATACACTTTCTCTCCGAGGGAGAGAGGAAGCTGGACCTTCAGACTCGAGGGTACCGGAGGAACGGACCTTGATCTGGAAATATACAGCAGAAATATGAGTCTCTGGGGTAGCAGCGCTTCCCTGGAGGGTTTTGAGACAGTTACAGTGCCAGCTCTTCCGGGTGAAGAACTCACAGCGGTTGTAAGCAGATATGGAAAGAGCGGTTCCGGAGAATACTATTTCTCTGTTGAACCATCTGGAAGGTTCCCTGAATTTGATTCGGATAAGATGGAAACCTCAATTGAACCAGGCGAGATTCACAGATATCTGATTCCCGAACATAGTGAACCGGTATTTCTTGATCTTACAATACTGTCACCCGGTGCTGATATTGATCTGACCGTTCGAGATACAACTGGTGAGTATCTGATGGGATCTCAATCCTATTCATCAATTGAAGCGCTTCTTCTCCCGGCAAGTGAGGCTGAAGTAGTGGCGGATGTCATTCTGTTTGATTCACCTGAAAATGAATCAGTTCCGTACGTTGTGAATTCCAGAGAACTCGAATCTGTTTCCTCTCTTCTCCCGATGGAAAATATCGTTTCCATTGGCGTTGCAGAGAGAACTCTACCATTAGGGTTTTCACCACACGAAGGAGGAATATTCCAGGTTTCAGTGATCTTTGATAAATCACGTGACGGAGATGTGCGCGTATTCAGAGGATCAGGTGAACCCGCACTTACATTCACTACGGTAAGAGGAGATGAGGAATTCCTTCTATGGATTTCTCAGGATGATACGGTCTGGGTGTACCCGTTCTTCCAGGGAATTGACCGGTCGGGAAATGCCACTATCAGAATCTCGGCTGCTGATTCCAGGGAAATTGGTGGAACGTATCATGGAGAGATAGGAGAAGACTCATCCACAGAATTCTTCACCGTTGCCGCTCATGCGGGAACAATTCTTGATATCAGTCTTTCCGGAGAGGACAGGGAAGTTGATCTTGACCTTTTCGTGAGTGGACCGGGAATTGATCTTGTGGCCGAGGGCTGGCTGAGTAATGTCGATGCCGCAGGGGATGAGGCTGTCGCGGTTTATTCTGATGAGGATGCTGAATACGGGATAACCGTTTATCTCTACGAGCGGAGAGGTCGAACTTCTTTCAGTCTGGATGTTAACAGGATAGAACAGGTAGAGATAGCTTCTCCATCTCCCGAATCCGAGATCTGGGCGATTACTGCTGGAATAAGCGGTTATCCTGCAGCAGAGGATGTGCTCAACAGAGCCAGCATGGATGCCGTGGAGGTTTACGACTTCCTGATTGAAGAGCAGGGAATACCTGAAGATCATGTTATCCTGCTGGTGGACGCAATCGCGACTGTTGACAATTTCGTTGATGGTGTTTCCAATCTGCTGGAAAACGCCGGACCGGAGGATAGAGTAGTAATTTTCTTCAGCGGTCACGGAAACCAGCTTGCTCCAGGCTCCGGTGGGCAGGAGGAATCGGATTCCGCGAATGAATCCATCTGTTTTTATGATGATGAGGTCTCAGATGATCGGCTTGCCGCGCTTGTTGATTCCCTTGCTGATGTGCCGGTGTTTCTGTTCTTTGACGCGTGTCATTCAGGCGGTTTTGTAAATGATTTCGACTCAGGAAGCAATGTTCTCGTACTTACAGCTGCGCGTGAGGACCTCAGCGTAAGCGAAAGGATACTTACTCCGATCCTGCTTCAGGGATCTCGCGGAGATGCGGATATTGATGGAAACGGTTATGTTTCCGCTCTGGAACTCATGACATACATTGACGGCAGACTTCAACTCATCTGTCCTGAGTGCGATACTGAACTTGCTCCGAATACATATGTCTGTCCTGAGTGCGGTGCGGCTCTAAAAGGAGAGAATGCCGTCCCTCGACCTCAACAGGGAATGTTCCTTGATGAGGATGTCGACCTGTGGAAAACCTCTCGTTGAAAGGGATACCAGTGACTGAAGAAAGTGATCTGCATCCACTTGAGAAGAAGCTTCTGACATATCTCGTGAGTAACGGGAAATCATCCGATGTGGACATAATCAGAAAGAGCGATCTCCCTGATGAGGGCTCTTTCAGAAGGGCTGCCCAGTGGCTTCTTTCGAGGAAGCTTATCATTGAAGAATCAAGGGAAGAAGAAGTATTCGTTGAGCTCGGACCACTCGGAAAGCAGAATCTGGAAGCCGGCAGTTCTCCAGAGCTTGCAATGCTTCGCGCGATGAAAAGTGGCAGTAATTCTCTTCAGGAGATCCAGCAGGATACATCTTTTGACAGAGGGCGCTGGGGAAGCGCGTTTGGCGCACTGATCAAGAGCGGTCTCCTTTCAAAAGCGGGTGATGAAATCCTTTTCAATGGAATACCGGAGGAAACTGTTTTCCAGGAAGTCTGGAATCAGGTTTACGTGCCATTATCCGATGGAACTGAAATCCGATTCGCTGATCTTCGTGAAAATGTCGCTGCAATAGTTGAATCCAGAAGTCCCAGAAGGGGAAAGAGTCGGGCTGAATTCATACTGAATGAGATCGTTAAGAGTATTTTGGATGTAACAGCAGAAGGCAGAGAAGCTCTGAAGAGGGGTATGGAGACAGTCACGATCGGAGCTATGACACCGGAAATTCTTGCTGAAGGATCCTGGAAAGACGCTAGATTCAGAAGGTACCAGGTAGATATCCCCCCCTCGAGAATTCACACCGGAAGACTTCACCCTTACAGGCAATTCCTGGATACGGTAAGAAAACGTTTCATCTCCTTGGGGTTCAGTGAGATGAGAGGTTCACTCGCAGAGAACGAGTTCTGGAATAATGATGCACTGTTCATGCCTCAGTTCCATCCGGCAAGGGATATTCATGATGTCTACTATCTTGAAGAGGGCAGGAGCGTTCCACCTCCATCGGACGAACTTGAGAAACGGGTTGCAGCTGTTCATGAAAATGGCGGGGATACCGGCAGCCGAGGCTGGGGATACAAATTCAACCGCAAGCAATCCCTTCAGACGATACTCCGCTCTCAGGGAACCGCTCTGTCAGCAAGAACACTTGGTTCTAATCCGGATATACCGGGTAAGTATTTCGCGATCGCAAGGTGTTTCAGATACGATCAGGTTGATGCTACTCATCTTCCCGATTTCTTTCAGGTGGAGGGAATAGTGCTTGGCGAACAGATTAATCTGAGGTACTTATTAGGGCTTCTTAAATTATTTGCTGAGGAAATTGCCGGAGCATCCGATTACAAGTTCCTTCCAGCATACTTTCCTTTTACCGAGCCATCTGTGGAGATGCATATAAAACATCCTCGGCTCGGATGGATTGAGATAGGTGGAGCGGGGCTCTTCCGGCCTGAGGTCTGCCTTCCGCTCGGAATCGATGTCCCTGTAATTGCCTGGGGACTTGGTCTGGATAGAATGGCCATGCTTGCTCTTGGACTAAATGATATCCGTGATCTGGTAACACCTGATCTAACTCGATTACGAAATATGAAAGTTCAACCGGATCGTCTCCTTACTGGGAGAGGGGAGAACATCAATGCCGAAAATTGAAGTCAGCCGGCAGGATCTGTTCAGACTGTCAAGATTGAAGGATCCCGGTGATGCTGAACTTGCGAATCTTCTAACTCTGGTAAAGGGTGAAATCGATCAATCACTTGGCGACGAACTCAAAATAGAACTCAACGATACTAACAGACCTGATCTATGGTGCGTTGAAGGAGTGGCCAGGGTTTTGAGGTGCAGTGAGAACGGTCCTGAAAATCATCTTTCCAGCATGTCAGCGGATCATATGAGCATAACGGTTGATCCCGGTATTCAGGCCATCAGGCCTTATATCGCCGGATTCAGGGCTACAGGGTGGAAACTGGACCATGAAGGACTGGATTCTCTTCTCGTTGTCCAGGAAAAGCTCAGCGAATCGTACGGCAAGAAACGCAGCAGGACCGCAATCGGTTTCCACAGAGCAAAGGAGATAGCCTTCCCGGTTTGCTATGTTTCAGCCGAAACCGAAGAGCTGATGGAACCCCTGGGATATGAAGAGAAGATGTCTCTCTCCCGCATTCTCACTGATACGGAGAAAGGGAGGGAATATGCACATCTGTTGGCAGGTTTTACACAGTATCCCGTTCTTACAGATACCAATGGCGTTATATTCTCATTCCCTCCAATCCTGAACAGTAATACAACCGGAAAAGTATGCCAGGGTGATGATGATCTATTCTGTGATGTAACTGGAACAGATTGGGAAACAGTCCAGCTGACAGCCACTATGCTTGCCTGCAATCTGGAGGACCATGGGGCGATAATTACTCCTGTTGATGTTCTCTACTCCTACGATGTTCCCTATCCTGCGCGGGAAGTTGTTACACCTGTGCTGTTTGCAGACTGCATGAGTGTGACGAAAGATGAAATTAAAAAAGTGCTCGGAATTGATATGTCTCTTGAAACAGCTCGGGAAGCCCTCCAGCGAATGGATTACGCTTCGGTTGAGATCGATGGTGATACTTTGAAAGGAACTCTTCCTCCATACAGGAGGGATGGAATCCATGCTGTCGACATGATTGAGGATATAGTGATATCCATCGGATTGGAATCCTTTGAGCCGCTTCTTCCTGAGCAGTTCACTATTGGTCACAGTGCTCCGGTTGAGGAACTGGTAGATGCCGTGAGGACAGTGTTGATTGGAGCAGGATGTGAAGAAATTCTACGTCCTGTATTGACCAGCTTGAGAAAAATAAAGGGAATCACCAGAACTCCGAAAGCTCCGGTGATTATAGCCAATCCGATGACAGAGGAATATGGAGTTATCCGAAACACGCTGCTTCCTGGACTCCTTGATGTTGAAAGCACCAGTGCTCATGCTTCTTATCCTCACCGAATGTTTGAGTCAGGTGAGGTTCTGATTTCAGGAGATGACGGCCTCTGCAGAACTGAAATTCATCTTGCTGGTTTTGTCTGCGGTAATAAAGCTGATTTTGGTGATGTACATTCCATCCTTGGTTCAATCTGCTACTCAAGAGATCTTGATTTATCCCTGAGATCTGTGGAAGACGAAAGGTTTATCAGCGGCAGGTGTGCCACAGTTATGGTCAATGGCAAGGCATCCGGTGTAATTGGGGAATTTCACCCCGCAGTTCTCACTGAATGGGGTATTACTCGCCCGGCCTCCGGATTCGAGATAAGCATTGATTCTCTGAAAGAATAAATTGTCTCTATACTCTCTATTCAGTGACTTCAGCCCATCCGGTGATCAGCCGGAGGCTATTAAGAAACTGGTTCAAGGTCTGAATGAAGGCATGGAATGGCAGACACTTCTGGGTGTTACCGGTTCCGGTAAAACCTTTACAATGGCCGGGATCATCGAGAAGATGGAAAGCCCCGTACTGGTCGTAAGTCACAACAAGACACTTGCAGCCCAGCTCTACAGTGAACTGAAGGGTTTTTTCCCTGATGCTGCCGTTGAGTATTTCGTAAGCTACTACGATTATTATCAGCCCGAAGCCTACCTTCCAACTACAGACACTTTTATCGAAAAAGACGCTGATCTCAACGAAGAACTGGACAGGCTCAGGCTCCGCGCGGCCACGTCTCTTCTCACGCGGAGGGACGTTATCGTTGTTGCCTCCGTGAGTTGTATTTATGGTCTTGGCAATCCGGACACATTCAAATCCAGCTGTCTGGATATCTCCACAGGCTTGATGCTCGATCAGGAAAACCTTCTTTCAGAACTTGTAGGAATGCGGTACTCAAGGAATGATATCGCGCTGACCAGAGGTAGATTCAGAGTCCGTGGTGATGTTGTAGATGTCGTTCCTGCCTACGGTAGAATGGCGATCAGGATTGAGTTCTTCGGCAACAGGATAGAGAGTATTTACAGGGTTGATCATTTTACAGGTGCGGTCCAGGAGAGTCTGGACAGGATTTTCATCTATCCCGCAAGACATTTTGTGACAAGCGAAAGCGAGTTGAACCTTGCAATCGGTCGAATTGAGCGGGAACTTGAGGAATCCCTCAAGGATTTCAGGGTCAACGGTAAACTTCTTGAAGCACAAAGGCTGGAATCGAGAACGCGTTACGATATTGAACTTATGGCTGAAACGGGATACTGCTCTGGAGTAGAGAACTACAGCAGACACATGTCCGGAAGAAAGGAAGGAGAACGCCCTGCCTGTCTTCTTGATTACTTCCCGGAGGGAGATATGCTGGTCTTCATTGATGAGTCGCACAGGACTGTTCCGCAGCTGTCAGCGATGTACAGAGGTGATAGAGCCAGAAAGAAGACCCTCGTAGATTACGGGTTCAGGCTTCCTTCAGCTCTGGATAACCGACCTCTATATCTTGACGAGTTTATTGAAATAACAGGTAAGAAGATCTGCATGTCCGCAACCCCCGCTAGTTTTGAACTGGATCATTCATCACAGATTGTGCAGCAAATTGTCAGACCAACCGGACTAGTGGATCCTGTCCTGGAAGTCAGACCCGCTGTTAGCCAGGTTGACGATCTTGTAGAGGAGACCAGGAGAGCTATTGAGTCCGGTGAGAGAGTGCTTGTAACTACTTTGACAAAAAAGATGGCCGAAGAATTGACTTCATATTTCCAGGATCTGTCGATCAACGCCGCGATTGGAGTCATAGCGCCGGACACTTGTTCGCCTGTTGACCAGATCCAGGAATCTCATCACGCGCAGTGTACCACATCAGCGGATCGGTCCCCATTCTTCGCGGCAGTTCACCCGGACTGAGTGGTTTCTCCCATTGCCTCCGAGGCCTGGTGATACGAGAATAGTCGTACCACCTGCCGGATAGCCGGTGGAAACGATCGCTGCTGCACACGAGCAAGCCATTCACGACCTACGATCTGGTCGAGTGTCAATACCACAACTTCACCGAGATCATCCCATTCGGACCGGATTCGTACCTATTGCAATACGAGCCGGATTACAACATCAACGTGACCCTATACACACCATTCAACATCATCGATGCAATTGTAACCCTTA
>DAOWAG010000127.1 GCA_030634715.1 Candidatus Aegiribacteria sp.
GCGGTTACTCGACCTGGGAGTTTGACGCACCATGGTACGATTACCCTGATGCCGGACCGGATATTGGTCTTATCGATCCTGATATCTCAGGCCCTGGAGTCGATATCTTGAGTTGCAGTCACACAAACAACTCAGGATATACAACCAAGAGCGGTACTTCAATGGCAACTCCTCACCTTGCAGGCTGCATGGCTCTTATTCTCGAAGCCAACCCGGCTCTGTCACCGGCACAGGTAGATTCACTTCTTGAAGTTACATCCCTCGACCTGGGTGATACCGGTAAGGACAATGTTTTCGGTGCAGGCAGAGTGCAGATCTACGAAGCAGTCATAGCCGCGCTGAATGTTGGTATTGATGAATCATCCGGTTCGGATCCCGAATCAGGACTCATCCTGTCGGTAGCCGGATCAAACCCATCATTTGGATCGTTGATATTCGATCTATATACGGGAGTATCCTCTGATATGGATATCTCTGTTTTCGATATCACAGGCCGAAAGGTCGCTGTTGTTCAAAACGGTTCCGTCTCACAGGGAAATCACAGTTTCACCTGGAGCGTTCCCGGGAACATCGGCAGCGGCATCTACTTCCTGAGAGCTTCGAGCGATCAGGGTTCGGTTTCAGAAAGGTTCACACTGCTCAGGTAAATAGTCCTTGTCACTATTTAAACAGGAAGGGGCGGGAGAAATCCCGCCTCTTCTTTACTGATATAACTACGACTGAAGGTTGCTCGCCCTATATTGAGACTGGTTGATCAGTTCACTAATTCTCAGGCATTTCCCAATGGGAGGGCCACTTTACTCCCTCCTCCGAAAGATCAGAGGAAAGAAGATATCGATGAAGCTCAGTATAATTGTCGAATTCCTTCGCTGACAGTTTCAGCTCTTCAATTACCAGAAAGGCTTTTCTGTAACAATCCAGAGTTTCCTCTCTGAGGTCTTTCTTCATGTACAGCATTCCAAGGGAATCAAACGTAATAGCTTCCAACCTGCGATTTCCTATTTCCCGATGTATTTCAAGAGCCTTCCGGTAACACTCAAATGCTTCCTCCAGCTGATCCTGCTGAAAATGCAGAATACCCAGGTTTCCCAGGGTAATCCCCTCACTCCTGCGATTCCCGATTTCCCGGTGTAGTTTCAATGCCCTCTGGTAGTGCTCGAGCGCTTCCGCAATCCGTTCCTGGTCCCTGAAGGGGTTACCAAGGTTACCCAGTGCGATCCCCTCGCTTCTACGGTCTCCGACTTCTATGTATATCTTCAGTGCCTTCTCGTAATACTCAATGGCTTCATCGATCAGATCCTGATCCAGGTAGAGGTTGCCCAGATTTCCCAGCACAATCCCTTCTATTCTGCGATCTCCAACTTCCCTGTTTATCTCAAGAGCTCCTTGGAAGTATTCACTGGATTCCTGCAGATTGCCCTGAATTCGAGCCAATATGCCCATATTTCCAAATGCGATGCCTTCATTCTTCCGGTCACCGGTCTTCCTGTGCAGATCAACTGCTCTTCGATAGCAGTCCAGGGCTTGATCCAGGCGACCGGTAATCCTGAATACATTTCCCAGCGCGGACAGTATCTTGCCTGTCCATTCCTTGAAATCATTATCTTCTGCGATATTCTTCATTCTGACCAGCAGCTGCTCCTGCTCATTTCTTTTCCCAAGAAGTTCAAGAGTTTCGTTTCTCAGGTTAAGCACCTCAAGAAGCTGCTCGTTTCGTTCAAGCCCCACCGGGTCCTCACTCAGCCATAACTCAAGTTTTTCGGACAACCTTAGGGCAGTATCATGCTGATAATTCATAACGGTATGATTGAGATATCTGATGCCCCATAGAATGGCCTTCTTCCTGATTTCAGCCCTTTCCCAGTGAAAGGTCAGCATAGCAGCTGTCTCGTATTCCTCTTCGGCATACATTTCCTCGATCAGCTGGGCCGCAATCTGGTGAAGCAGCTTTCTGTTGCTCTCAAGAATGCTGTTGTATGCGGTATCGTGAATAAGAATATTCCTGAACATGTATTTCTCTTCGAGATCAGTACCTGTACTAGTAATGAATCGCCTGCGTTCGAGATTGTCGAAAACACTTCGGCTTATTTCCTCAAGCGAAAGCTCCTCGATTAACCTGTTGTAAAGCTTTAGATTGAATTCAACTCCAAGCACTGAGGACTTCTGAAGTGTACTCTTCCATTCCTCAGGAAGACGATCCAGTCGGGATTGAAGCAGCCCTGCAAGAGACGAAGGTATGTAGATATCGTTCTGTGTACTGCTGAAATTCCATCCTTCGCAGTTCTCATGCAGTATGTCCGACTCAACAAGATCAAGGATAAGTTCCTCCAGAAAGTAAGGATTGCCTTCCGCATGCTTGAGGAGAAACCTTTCAACTTCAGATGAAACAGTGCCGCTATCGACATCACTTATTCCAGAGAGGAATTTCCCGACCAGTTCATGACAGTCCCTTTCGCACAGTTCCGGCAGGAATATTTCTTCAAATTCCGCATAACTGTCTGTAATATCGAATTCTACCACTTCCCCGTATGTACGTTCAGGTCTGTACAGAAGGAGGAACAGTATCGAATTATCACTATCACAGTTATCGACTATGAACTCAAACACTCTTCTGCAGGTGTTGTCCATCCAGTGGAGATCATCGAGAACAATAAGTAAGCGTTTCTTCCTTGATAGCGCCTTAAGCAGGTTGCGGAAAGCCAATCCTGTCTCAAGAGCTATGGCTCTGCTATCCAGTTCAACCAGCCTTTTGTCCCCTGATTTAATTGACAGCAGTTCTGCAAGGAAGGGTGCTGAATTCATCAGGTCCTCATCGGAAAAAGGGATGAGTCGCTCTTTGAAATCAGAGTAATCCAGTTTATTTCCCTGCTCTAACTCCAGGAGATCCCTCAGAAGAGATGTCCAAAGCCAGTATGCGGGTTGCGCGTAGGAAAGGGCCTGACTTTTCAGAACAAGGATATCGTCCCTTTCGTCACATTGCCGCCGGATGAATTCATGGACGAGACGTGATTTTCCCATGCCTGCTTCACTCTTGATGCCAAATATTAAGTGTTTCGCCCCGCCTAAGCGGTTGGTTCCTGTTTCCCCAGATTTCTGGAGAGCAAGCTTTTTGTCCAGGATGGACATTTCATCGGACCTGCCCACGAAACTGGAAGTGCTGATCTTCTCTGTGCGGTCCCATCGGGCTTTGAGTTGAGCTCCCGGACCCATAGGACACCATACATGAACAGGATTTCTGATACCCTTGAGAGATATACTTCCCTTATCTTCCCAACAGATTATATCACCGCATTTATCCTGCACATAATCCGGAACCAGAATACTGTTTTCCCCTGCGGCTTCCTCCATACGCGAAGCGAGATTTACAGTTTTGCCCATTGCCGTTAAGTGACCTATCGCATCTGGGGCAACTGTCACGGGGCCGCTGTTAATACCGATACTGGCTGTGATGGGAATCCCTGTTTCCGAGAGGATACTGCTGGCTGTTCGTATTGCATCCAGCATTCTGAAAGCGCAGGAAATGGCTCTGATACTGTCATTTTCTCCGGCTTTTCTGGCTCCGAAGAGAACCATGATCCTGTCCCCTTCGATCTTATCTACATATCCTTCATAATCCTCAGTCACATCAACCAGAGCATCCATTATACTCTTGGCGATTTCATGGACCGATTCATGATCCAGTTTCTCAGACAGAGCTGTAAAACCGTCCAGATCAAGGAACAGAACGGCGATATCCCTCCGTTCCCCCGGTTTCAATTTGAACTTCTCGCCGCTTTCAGGCACTCGGATTCCCCTCTGATGATCCAGTATCTTGTGCAGGCTCGATCTGAAATCCAATTTCATTTGTTACCCCATGGACGGTTATATCGAACCTCTGTGATTGCCCCTCTCCGATTATGATAACTAATGCATAACCGATGGCAATGTAGATTCATCGTTTTGATAAGAACTCGATACCTATTCATCAGATCTTTGCTGTATTCTCGACTGGAATCTTCAATGCGCGTATATCCCGATTTTGGAATACTCTATAACCAATGGTGGCAGTGAAGGTTATACCAGACCCCCATCACAGACTAATGCTAGACCTATCCTGTCCTGCTGCAATTCCACGCTTGCTGTATCAGCCTCTTCTACCTGAAAAGATCTATGGCCGGATGTACGTACAGTTGTAGGGTGAGTAGAAGTACTGCAGTAACTCCAGTTCCCCTGCTGTCTCCATTGAATCCCTCCAGTCAGCGTATGTCAAACCATCAATAGAGATTCCAATGACTCGCTCGATTCGAGTAGTATCACCAAGATGATGGATGATTAAATCAGCATCTTCGATCTCTAGTGTAATGCTTTCAAACTGATGATCTGACAGGAAATAGTCCATCAAACAGTCGGTCGATAAGTAGGACCTAATTACTCCGTGTCCATCCCTCACGACAGGGCTGAAATAATCATCAATCTCAAACCCAAGGAATTCACCACTTACATAGAAGGTTGAATGTACAGTATCTACCGTGAATTCGAAATCATCTGAAACATAACCGAACAGAATCAGAAAAATAATACATAGACCCATTTTTCCACCCCCAGTAAGCGGTTTATATCAATACATCTAATACCAACTAAATATTACTACTCTCACCGGTTTACGCAATGGGAGCAGCTTTATACACCGGCAGCATCAGAATCCCTCCATTTAATGCTGTAGCCGTTTCATTCTATCCA
>DAOWAG010000139.1 GCA_030634715.1 Candidatus Aegiribacteria sp.
AAGAGTATGGTCAGCCTGATGATGTCAGAGATGGTCTATGGTATATAAGAGAGAAAGGCTGGATGCATATAAGACCATCCGGTACAGAACCTGTTGTTAGATTTATCGCGGAGAATGCGAGCAGAGATGCTATTGAAAAGGATTTCCGGTCTTTTCGGAGAGTAATGGAGAATATATGTGTGGAATAGTTGGATATGTTGGCAGCAAACCCGCGAGGGAAGTGCTCATCGCAGGGTTGAAACGGCTTGAGTACCGAGGATACGATTCGGCAGGATACACTCTTCAACTGCCCGATGAACTCGTTTGCAGGAAATGCCAGGGACGCGTAAGCGAACTTGAAGCACTCGATCCTGGAAGCGCTGCATCATCTACAATTGGAATTGCTCATACACGGTGGGCTACACACGGAGAACCATCCCACAGGAATGCACACCCTCTTTCTGATGAAGCAGGCAGGATCTCCGTTGTTCACAACTGGATCATAGAGAATTTCAAGGCTCTCAGAAAAGAACTCGAGAAAGCAGGAGTACACTTCGAAACAGATACTGATTCAGAAGTATTACCTATGCTGATAAGTCAGGAAGTTCGGAAGGGTAAGGAACTATTCGCTGCTGTTAAGAACGCACTCGCAAGGGTGCATGGTACTTACGGTATTGTAGTTCTGTCTGCGGATGAACCCGATACTCTCGTTGCTGCCCGTTACGGAAGCCCTCTTGTCGCCGGTATCGGTGAGGGTGAGTATTTCGTGACCAGTGACGTAGCTGCGATTGTTTCCCACACCCGTGAAGTTATCTACCTTGAGGAGGGTGAGGTCATAAAAATTGATCTCAAGGGTATATCCTCGGATAATGGTCGCCCTTCGCTCATCCGTGAAAGGATTGAGTATGTGGACTGGGATATTTCTGATATTGAGAAAGATGGATATACCCACTTCATGCTAAAGGAGATATACAGTCAGCCTGAGTCCCTCTCGAATGCGTTCAGAGGCAGGCTTGATCTTGAACAGGGCACAGCTCATCTCGGCGGATTGAACATGTCAGAAGAAGAGATGCGATCAATTGACAGAATAGTCATAACTGCCTGTGGTACTTCCTGGCATGCTGCGCTGATTGGAAAGTACCTGATAGAAGCGCTTTCCAGAATTCCAGTGCAGGTGGAGTACGCGTCTGAATTCAGATATAGAGATCCTGTTTTGACGCCCGGTACTGTTATGATCGTCATTAGTCAGAGCGGTGAAACAGCGGACACACTTGCAGCTCTCCGGCTGGCTGCAAAGAGGAAATGCAGGACTCTGGGTATTGTTAATGTTGTTGGTTCAACTATCGCTCGGGAAACCGATGCCGGAGTATACATCCATGCTGGTCCGGAGATTGGAGTTGCCTCAACAAAATCTTTCACTTCGCAGGTTATGGTCCTATCTTTGATTTCTCTCGCATTCGGCCGGGCAAGGAACATTCTGAACAGGAAGCAGGGACTTGAATTCGTGCATCAGATCCTGGCCATACCTGAAAAAGTGACCAAGATTCTGGATAACTCCAGTGAAATAGCGGAAATTGCCAAAGAATTCACATACGTTAATAATTTCCTCTATCTGGGGCGGGGAGTTAATTATCCTGTTGCGCTTGAAGGCGCACTGAAACTCAAGGAGATATCCTACATTCACGCTGAAGGATATCCTGCAGCTGAGATGAAACATGGCCCAATTGCTCTAATAGACGAAATGATGCCTATTGCAGTTATTGCTGTAAAAGGTGCTGCATATGACAAGGTGATTTCGAATATTGAGCAAGTTAAAGCAAGGCACGGAAGGGTACTCGCAATTGCTACAGAAGGGGATGTCGATATTGAATCAGTTTCCGACTGGATTATAAGAGTGCCTGATACATCGGATATGCTTGTGCCGCTTCTGACTGTTATTCCGCTGCAGCTTCTGTCATACCACATTGCGGTAGGAAGAGGATGTGATGTTGATAAACCCAGGAATCTTGCCAAGAGCGTTACGGTGGAATAATTCTGATTCTCTGGAATAAAATCCCAAGCTGGCTTCCGAATCTGATAGTATTCTCAAGACGGTTACTTTTCAGGTTCTGGCTTTTTCTCAGATACTCCGGACGGCGACTGTACAATAAATGGAATGATGACAGTGTATTTTTCTCCGCAGCTGCTATCTCATTTAATGTCCTGATAACAATTTTACCACTTGGATTGATGATTCTGATGTTCAGCGGGATCGCTCTTCAGGAGGATATCGAACTGCAGCAGGGATTGCGGAACTGGCTGGATTCAGCGAATCCCCTTATCCCCGCATCTACAAGAGATGAAATAGAAAGTGCCATATTTTCGGGGAATGCCGGTATTCCGGGAATAATCGGTTTTCTCTTTCTTCTGTGGCTGGTCAGCAGACTGTTCGGTACTATTCGAACTGCATTTGACAAAATCTTTGAAGTTCCGCGAGGACGGAATGTTGTCCTGGGTAAGCTGTATGATTTTGTCCTTGCGCTTCTTGTGGCGGTTTGCTTCATATCAGCAGTTATCTTTTCCACAATGGCGAAACTGGTTGTTGACAGTCCCTTTGGTGACATTGTGTCACACTGGCCGCTTATAGGGCATCTAACCGGTGGAGGAATGGCTCAGATACTTGGTATTTCTTTTACGATGCTGCTTTTCTTCACTCTCTTCAAGGCTGCTCCTAACAGGAAAGTCGGTAAGGGGCAGGCATTTCTTGCAACAGTGATTGCAATGGTTTTCACCGGTCTTGGAACACAGATATATATGTGGGTAATCGACAATCCAGGATGGGGAGTAGTCTATGGATCGCTGGCCAGACTTATGGCAACATTCTTCCTGCTTTACTGGGAATGTGTGATTCTTCTTGGAGCGGCTGAAATCAGTCAGATCGTGCACGAATGGCGAAAAGTAGCAAAAACCATGAGTAGAGTGAGACCGCTTCCATCATAAACTGCAATTCCCGTCATTCTTTTTCAAACGTTGAAGCGTATCTCTATTATGTCACCATCCTGAACCACATAATTCCTGCCTTCAATCAGTAATTCACCCCTGTCTTTAAGTATTGTCCTGTCAGGAAATTCATGATAGAGGTCGTACGGCATTACAATTGCTCTGATGAAACCTCTGGCAAAATCAGAGTGAATGGTGGATGCTGCTTCAAGAGCTGTTGCACCGTGCCTTAAAGGCCAGGCTCTGACCTCATCTTTTCCGATTGTATAGAAGACTATGAGATCGAGTGCGGAATAACTCTCTCTGATGAGGCGGGACAGACCACTTGAAGAATAACCCATGGACTCCAGGAATTCCTGTCTTTCATCACTTTCAATACCAGTCAGCTCAAGTTCCAGACCCGCGTCTATTGGAATAAGTGTAGCTCCATGAGACGATACTGTTTCCTGGAGAACAATTTCCGGTGTTACAGGTTCCCCCATCCTGTTCGGAACAACCATAAGAGGTTTCAGGGATAAAGGAGCATAAGTAGAGAGAAGATCGAGTTCAATACTATCAAGATTTATCGTTCTGAGTGGCATTCCTGTTTCCATATGTGCAAGTAACCGCTCAAGTAGAATCGCTTCCCTGGATTTACCTCTGCTTTCCTTTCGAAGCCGCGCCAGTCGTTTTTCGGTGACTTTCATATCCGAAAGAATGAGTTCGGATTCCACCTCCGAGAATTCCATTTCGAGATCACCGAGAGCATAATTGTCCAGTACGATTGTCAGAACAGCAGCATTTCTCATGATTGTCATGTTCGCAGAAGATAACGAGGGCGTATGGCCATCGTAGCATACAATTGTTGCGTTTATCTTTCTGTTCGGCAGATGAATACCGGTTAGATAATCGAGCCTGTCATCCGGCACCTGAACAGTGAGTGGTTTTCCTGTATCCACATCTGCGGATCCCGCAAGAGCTCTGAAAAGAGTAGATCTGCCGCAGCCTGGTTTTCCCGCAAGGGCAATCTTCATGAAACCTTCTCTTTACTTTATTCGGTGAAAACTCTCACTTTGTCGCCATTGGCACTGTCAACATCAACCTGTAATTCCCTGAGAGCTTCGATAAGCTCATCACCCGGAAGCTGTGAGATCTGAGAAAGATCAAATCCCGAGTTGCCTATCTTGGCGACCGCATCACCTGGAATAAGCGCAGAAAGCTTGATCCCCGTTTTAATAAGACTCAAAGGTACTCTGACATTTACCTTGTCTCCGTCTGCTGAATCAACCAGAACACGCAGATATTTTTGTGCTTTTCCTCGAATCTCCTGAGCCTTCACGACGTCCGATTCTTCAATGTCACTGTCAGAATTCTGAAGCCTGGAGAGAAGCGCTGTAGCCTCTTCTACAGTAATTTTGTCCTCAGAAAGCATTTCCAGAATTTTTTTTTGTGAACTGTTTCCCATTGTTCGCTCCTTTCGCTTCATCCGAGTC
>DAOWAG010000326.1 GCA_030634715.1 Candidatus Aegiribacteria sp.
AACCAGAGCGAAAATCGTATCTTATTTTATTACAATTCTTGAACTTATCAGAAGGGGGTGGATTTCCTTTCATCAGGCATATCCATTCTCGGAGATAGAACTCAAACGTACTGAAAGGTGGACTGTTGATTCTCGATAGACTCGCAAGGGAAGTTGAAGCTCTCATCTTTGCTTCAGATGCTCCATTGAGCGTTGAGCAGCTGTGTGAATATACCGGAAGTGGTGAGGATTCAGTCCGCCAGGCGCTGGACAGACTCAACCATGCATTTCTCGATCAGCAGCACGCGCTGATAATAATCGAAGTTGCTGGCGGATACAGGATTGCTACAGATAAGGACTTTGGTTCGATAGTATCTCAGCTCTTCGAAGGTCGAAAGCCAGGAAAGCTGTCCAGAGCATCACTTGAAACGCTTGCTGTTATCGCTTACAGTCAACCCTGCACGAGGATGGCAATTGAATCCATAAGAGGAGTGAACTGTGACAGTGCCATAAGAACGCTCCTGGAAAGAGATATGATCAGGATCTCAGGCAGAATGGAGACTCCGGGCAGACCGCTTCTGTATTCGACAACAAGGGTATTTCTTGAATACTTCGGCCTTACTGATCTTGACCATCTGCCAAGGTCAGAAGAGATCGCTGAACTGTTGTGCATGAGTTCCTCGGAAATGGAGGAAAAGGATTTGTTCGGTGCAGCAGACGAAGAATAGCTTTAGACTCAATAGATTTCTTGCTCGAGCCGGTATCGCTTCTCGGCGGAAATGTGATGAACTGATTCAGAACGGTTTTGTATCCGTCAATAATAAAGTAACCACAATTCCGGGATTCAGGGTTACAACTGATGACAGAGTTATCTGTCAGGGTAGAAGAGTAAAGCCTCTGGCCCTTGTGACTGCTGTTCTTAATAAACCCTGTGGTTATGAGACAACACTATCTCCGAATTCAGAGAGATCTGTTTTACAGCTTATCAAAGGACTGCCATCGGGAACTGTACCTGTTGGACGGCTGGATATCAACACCGGAGGGCTGCTGCTTCTCAGTAATGATGGCGAGCTTGTTTATAGATTAACTCATCCTTCATGGGAAGTAGAGCGTGAGTACACATTATTACTGAAAGCCCCGCCTGCGCCTGACATTATGAAGAAACTGAGGAAAGGCACATACCTTGGGCGAGGTGAATATTCGAAACCAATATCAGTGAAATTCACCGGTAAGAAGAATATCAATATTATATTGCACACCGGTAGAAACAGAGAAGTCAGGCGTCTTGCAGAGAAATACCAGCTTGATCTTTCAAGACTTGAGCGAATTCGATACGGTCCTGTAACTCTCAACGGGCTCGAACGAGGTTCATGGCGGTTACTGCGAGCAAAAGAACTCGAACAGCTGAAGGCAGCCGTTGATCTATAACAACTAAACCTCAAACTAAGCCTCACTTGACGTATCATATAATTATTCTGATATTTGCAGCCATCTTGAACGAAAGGGTGTGACCTTGCCTGACTAGAGTAATCGCGATAGACGGACCAGCCGCTTCCGGGAAGAGCACTACCGCTCGCCTGGTGGCAGATGTACTTGATTATTCCTATCTTGATACCGGAGCCATGTACCGCGCCTCGGCTCTTTTATGCATACGTAACGCAATACCGCTTGATAATGCCCTTCTCATTGCTGAAAACATCCAAAATCATTCCATTGACATACGCGAAGGAGCCGTATTCATTGATGATGAGGATGTTTCATCATTAATAAGAACTCCTGAGATAAGCGACGCGGCAAGTATAGTGTCCTCCAAATCCGCCATACGAAGAGAAATGGTAATCATTCAACGGAAATTCGGCAAAGCTCACAATACTGTGGCTGAAGGCAGGGACATGGGTACAGTGGTGTTTCCGGACGCTGATCTGAAAATATATGTCATAGCTGATGTTGCAATCCGTGTTTTAAGAAGATGGAGAGAGCTGCGCCTGCTGGGAAATGAAGCGGATTATGGAAAACTGTTAAGGTCTCAACTTACAAGAGATTATAGAGATAGAAACCGATTGGACAGTCCTCTTCGGATTGCGCCTGGAGCTCATATACTCGATTCAACCCTGATGACCATAACAGAGCAGGCATCTGCTGTTGTAGATCTTTCTTCCAGCAAAGTACTGGATCAAATGGGTAAACTTCCATATGTCGATAGCATTCGTATTGAAAATAGTAAAACGGCATTGGCAGAGGGCGAGT
>DAOWAG010000313.1 GCA_030634715.1 Candidatus Aegiribacteria sp.
AACGGAATACTCCTGTCTTCCCACTGCGGCAGACAGTAAGGATCAGTATGAAGAATTCCTTGCCTGGTTCACACCGAATGTTCAGTCAACCCCTGGAAACGCTGAAAACATGTATGCATGGATTATTTCCGGCGGATATAATACCGGAAACAACCATATTCGCTACTATGGTGATGTGCAGTTCATCTATAACGTTCTGCATCATGATTATCTTATTCCTGATGATCATATAATCGTATGTTTTTCTGATGGACTTGATCCCTCTATTGATCAGTCAGGCGGTTTGAACTCTAATCCTGATTTTGATGATGATGGCGACTCTGACATCACTTATGCTGCTACTAACTCAGGCGTTACCAGCGGTTTTGATGATATCAAAGCCATGGTTGGGGCAGATGATCATCTTCTTATTTTTACAACAGACCATGGCGGCGAGGGTAAGTTTGACAGCCCACCTGAAGTACATCTCAATCTCTGGAACACCGAATCCCTGTATGATGATGATTTACAGGTAATGCTCTCCGAACTGACAGCCTACTCCGTTCACGCTGCAATGGAACAGTGCTTTTCGGGGGGGTTTCTTGAGGAAGTACTGACAGGCACGACTGTTATGCCCAGCTCTTTCACTTCAGCCGCGAACGGATATGAGTATAGCTGGGCTGGAGCCACTTATCCGGAGTATGACGAATGGGCCTATTACTGCACAGGATCGTTGCACGGAACTATCCCGCCAACAACAAGTTTGCCGGGAGGTCCCCTTCCTGGTAATCCGGACATGAACTCTGACGGCGTAGTTTCTTTCTGGGAAGCTGCCGACAGGGCACTCGCATGGGATACCTCAGATGAGCACCCGCAATGGGATGATGATCCTGATTCGTGCGGAGAGCAATACTACCTCGGTGGAAGGATTACCGTGGGAATCGAAGATGGTGATACACCGATCATTCCGTCTACCGGTAATCTATTCCTTCTGTCTAATCCCGTATTATCCGTATCCACTTTGATGTTCAGTACAGACAGTCCCAGTGGAGTTGAAATATCTGTATACGATATGGCCGGTCATGTAATTGAAACTCTGCTCAGTGAAGATCTACCGGCAGGTGAGCCTACACTTGTCTGGAATACAGAAAATCTTGCATCAGGAGTATATCTGGTGAGATTCAGAGCGGATGATGTCGTTGAAAGTATAAGAGCGGTCAAGCTCTAATCTGATATTACTGATTGAGAAATATGCGGGAGGAGAATCACTTCTCTTCCCGCATATTTACGAGGATCTACATTTTCTGAAGAATCTCTTCGAGAGCGGTTACATACTGTCCAATGGTAGGCGTGGTTCCGATTATCCTGTCAATTTCAGTTCCATCGGCAGTTGCTATTACAATACAGGGAATCGATGATACGTTGTACTGCATGGCGTAAGGTCCGCCCTCAGGGCTGTCGACATCCAGCTTCAGCAGAACGAAGTTGGATAGAACCGGATGCATTTCATCGCTTGTAAAATACTCTTCCCCAAGAGTTACGCATGGACCGCACCAGTCGGCATACATGTCAATCAAAAGAGGTTTACCTGAGTTTTCCGCTTCAGCACTGGCTGCATCAAAATCATTGCTGAACCATGTCAGCTCTTCCAGAGTATCGCTGCCGCCCTCTGCGACGGGAACGTCATTGTCAGTCTGACCACAGGCCATTGAAAGCATTCCAGCAAGCACAAGCACTATTAGATATCTTTTCATTTTCATCCTTTCAAGATGTGTACATGTCTTCTGGACAACGTATATATACAAAAATACTGATGGATTGTTCCAAACGTAACTATTAGGAGCCTGTTATGAGACCGGTTACTCCTCTTTTAACTGTTGACGCGATCATCGAGCTGCCGGACGAAAGGATAGTACTTATAAAAAGGAAGTACTCTCCACCCGGCTGGGCGCTTCCGGGAGGTTTTGTTGATCCCGGGGAAAGCCTTATTGAAGCTGTCAGAAGAGAATCGTTCGAGGAGACATCACTGAATATTGAAGTCGTTCGACTGTTCCATATCTATTCAAGACCGTGGCGCGATCCCAGAGGCGATACGGTTAGCGTAGTCTACTGCTGCAGAGCTGATGGCATTCCCTCAGGAGGAGATGACGCTTCCGATGCTGTGCCGTTCAGTCCTGAATCCTTCCCTCCGGACATTGCTTTTGATCATAGAAAAATCCTTAATCAGTTCCTGGAATGGAAGAGAACAGGCAGACTGCCTTCGGTAGACGAATAGAACTACCTTCGATAACTGACAACACAAGCTTATGTAATGATTTTAAGGATGAGGAGAGGGGCGGATTACC
>DAOWAG010000183.1 GCA_030634715.1 Candidatus Aegiribacteria sp.
GGATTAGGAACATTCTGCTGCAGGTGAAATCCCACCATCCACTGAAATATTTGCGTTATTCCTTAAATATTATTACATTATTGCTCTTCCTTAAACGGAAGAAGAAAATATCGAGAAACCCTAATATCCGGTTAATTCAAACTGTCGATTTATCCGGAAGAGTAAATCCATGAAAGGAATGAAAGCTATCATGAAACAGCTTTTAATAATTCTTGTACTTCTCTCAATGTCTGCTTTTGCCGTTGAGATGTCTGTTGGACCAGGCAATCCCGCAGGGAATGGTCCTGTAAGTATTGGCAGTATCGCCTACTCTCAAACCTGGGATGTTGACGAGGCGTTCCATGGCATCAGTGTTTACGCTGCAGGTGACCGCTGGCTCTGTGATGATTTTATCCTCGGTGGGAACTTCGAAATTGATGAAATCGTCGTATGGCTGATCTATCCCGATACTTTGACAGTCCCGGCGACTGAAATGAACTTAATGATTCTTGAGGATGTTGGAGATGTCGATCCCAACACCGCATCTCTAGTCTACGATGGAGTACTCGTTCCTTCCGTATCCATTGATACTGGAGACATCTATCACAGTGAGTCTTCCGGAATAGACTATAATGTCTGGGAGACTACCAGCACCCTTGTTCCAGGCTCATATCCAAGCCTCTCGACCGGTGTAACCTACTGGCTGTGTGTTCAGGCATATGTGGAAGACAACTGTTTCACTATGGTCAGTGTGAATTACATTGGTTCCAACTGCTGGTTCAACGATGGTTCCGGTCTTTACATTGATACTGCTGAGCATCCCTCGCTGATGTATGATACTGATATGTTCTTTGATCTATACGGTACTGAAGCATCTCTTGAATCAAGCACCTGGGCACGTATAAAGACAGACTTCTAATCAGATAGCTCAGGAGGGAAGAGCAGGGGCTCTTCCCTCCTGAGGATCACCATTCGGTTCATTTTAGAATCATTAGCTATTTACTCTTAGCGAAGTACCATAGAGATTGCGTCTGTTGGGCAGACGTACTCACATACTGAACAACCATAGCAGTTCTCGCTATCGATCAGCATCTCCTTATTTTTGATTGATCGGGCATTGAAAGAACAGATATCAATGCATTCACCGCAAAGCGTACACCAGTAGTGTTCAGTTTTCTCAATAAAGGGAGCCTTCTCGCAGGGATCCTTGACTTTCTCTCCGTTTTCATCTCTGAAGAAGCTGCAACCGCAGCCGCAGCAGAAACAGAGCCAGTCATCACCCACCATGAACCTGAAGAAATTGCCCTGGCGTTTCCAGGCTTCGAACTTGTCCAGTGCTTCCTGCTGTGAGATTATGACATATTCATAGCCAGCTTCCTCACCGGATGGTTCTTGAAAACCCATACAGTTATTGACCTCATGACCGCAATAATCCCAGGAGGTCTTACCGGCTTTTGCGGGTCCCCTGCAGAAGCACTCGTTTACATAAAATTCTGAGTGGTCTCTTATTGCCTTCTCGGCTTCCTCAAAAGTACACAGTCGATGCTTGTGGTCGGTTCCCATTTCCATCCTTTCTCCATCGAGAAGATTCTATCGCATGGATAACTCCACCTGTTATTATAAACAATAGTAGCAATATCGATCAAATAGTTCCAGAATGCTAAATATTAGACCGGTCGTCTAGAGATGTCAAGTTCATCTCATAATCTGGGGCAGCTGCGGAATGGATGCTATCGATTATCTGTCAGGCTGCGTGCTGTTCTGCGTTCGGGACGAACAGGAGGTGCTGGTTCCTGCTGCTGAAACATTCTGGGTATCCGACCGATTCCTCTTAAAGTTCTGTTATCGATCTGTTGCTGGAGACGTGGTTCTCCCAGAGAGTTGCTCTGACCAATTCCAGGCAGATTGCAGTTATCCTGAGGAGAGGATGGAGCATGTTGCCTGTGCAAGGGCTGTTTGATGCTGTTTCTTTGCATCAGAGGATGTTGATTCTGTATATAATCTTTGAAACCGAAGCCATATCTCGTCGATACTGTGTTACCGTTGATGGAGGTTGCATAGAAGCTGCTCTTGGGTGAGAAACTGAGCTGATCGGAACTGGATACCTGGGTCTCCCGAGTATCCTCTGAGAGTTTCTCCATCTGGTATTTATCAAGCCCTGTCTCCCTGATGATGCGACTGCCTATATGGGTCACGCCATCTAGATCCGGCTCTACATCTGAGATCCGTGTGGATATCATAAACTCATCAGCAAACCCCGTATCCTCCTGAGAATCAACAGATGATGTGCTTTGCACGAGAGCTTCAACTGACTGGAATGCAAGGATATAAGAATCTCTAGAATCTAGGTGAAATATGTTCTGCAGAGAATCAGACTCAGGGAACGGCGCCAGGAGAAACACAAAGATGAACATGATCGACAATGCTACAATCTGAATTCTCATTTGACCCCTTCCGAATAATCCTGTATCACAATCAATTAGGTAATATTACATTGTATTCGATGTTAAGCCAGCCCTCCGGGAACTAATGTATTTTCGTTGAAAGGAGACAGTGATCCACTTGCTCCAGAGGAAGGAATCCTTCATCTTATTATAACCACAGATCGCTTAAACCGTGGTTGTCTTTTTAGGAGCAACAGTTGAAATACCGCTTGGAAACATTCACCGGAATACTCATAACAATATCCTTAATATCACTAATCGGATGCGGACCTGATGAAACACCCCCTGAACTTCCAAACATTGAGTACAAACTTGTTATTACCGATTCGATAGGCGTTGAGATCGGTGACACCAACTACATTCTCGGATGGCCTGTCAGCCTGACTCATTCACCCGATGGAAATATTGCATTTCTGGATAGAATAAAGCATGCGGCATTCATATACACGCCGGAGGGTGAATTCATACGAACAATTGGACGGGAAGGTGAGGGACCTGGCGAGTTTCATATGCCGTCTGGTCTGGAGTTCTATTCCGATGGAAGCCTGCTTATAGGTGATCAGGATGGAATCGCATTATTTAACAGCAGCTACGACTTCAAGGAACAGATGACCTGGCCGTCAATGGCTCCATCTATAATCACCGCACTTGAAGGTGGCGGGTTCATTGGGACAGAGAATATTCCAAAACCAACAGAAAACAGGATCATGTGGGTTTCGACTCTTGCGCGGTGGGATGATGGTGATGAGGAACCCTCTGTGGAGTACTTCGGTATTGAGTATGAATGGGATATTGAATCTCCAGGTGATTTCTCCAGTTCCAGAGAGAGTACAATATACAATTGTGCTACCCCGAATGGACGAGTTTTCTATTCACGATCATCAATCGATGAGTTCGTGATCCATGGCTGCGAACCTGATGGGACTCCATTCCTCCGCATAGAAGATGAGAGCGTCCACAGAGTAAGGAAAAGTGAACAGGAAATACAGATCGAGATAGACAATTTCACCCGCTTCTACAACAGGATGACCGGTGGATCATCAAGAGGTGATCCTATTGAGCCTGATCCGTATAAGCGTATTGTGCTTGGAATGTTCGTAGATGGTGAAGATAGGCTGTGGGTAAGACTCGGATACTATGAGGGAATTGTCTTCCGCGTATATGACATGAGCGGTGAGATTCTCTTCCACGCCATGCTGGACTACAATGGAGATCCTCTTGATCTGATCAGTTGGAGTATAACCGGGGATGAGCATGGATTTCTCGCAAATAATGCTTCACATGAATATTACCAGCGGATCTA
>DAOWAG010000320.1 GCA_030634715.1 Candidatus Aegiribacteria sp.
TCCCCTGTAGAAATTGATTCTAGAGAATAGAGCAGCGCGTTCAGTACGGATCGATGAGCTCGAAAGCTTACCTGATAATGTAATTACCGAAGGTACTTCCCTCGATCTCATGAAGCGGTAAAGAATCCTGGATTCCGCGGAAGTGCAGGCTGATCTAATCTCCCCATCGTAATCAATTACAGACTCGAAAGTGGTATTCACAGCAATAGAGGGAATTATCATGCGAACCAACCGGATCCGTGAGCTGATCCTGTCGGCCAATTCATCCCCCAGGTAGTTTGTGCCATTGTAGAATGAGTATGTGACGTCGCCTGTCACGAAAAAGTTAGCGGGAAGGGATTGCGGCTCAGTAGAAAACGCAATATCAAACCTGCTCCATGTTGACTCGTAATCAATGAAATCGGAGTTCGTTTTATGGTACAAGCCTGACATGCTCAATGTAAATCCTTGTGTTTCACTTGAAATTCCACCACTTACACGGGATTCCGTCCAGGCAAGATCGAAATCATCCTCCTGCCTTAAATCTCTATTCCAGTAAAGCCCTCGTGCAAAAAGTTGCATGCCTTCTGAAATATCCGCTGTAAGGGAAAGTCCTGGTCTAATAAAACCTTCTCTATATACGACTCCGGCCTGCACTGGAAGAACCAATTCCGGCTTATCGCCAAGATCAACAGTCCAGCAGAGATCAGGATTAATTGTAACAGGTCCAACATCTACAAAGAAATCGACATCTGTCTGGCTATAGGTCTTCAAGATTCTTTGTACAATACCTGAACTGTCATCGTGAGAGTACTGTTCCTCGATGATAAGGGTCCAGTTATCGGATCTGAGCATTCCACCAAGTTCGAGTTTGCCTGGTTCAGGTGAAAGACTGTCGCCGCCTGTCTGAAAATCGATCCACCCATCAAGAGAGACCGCGAAAACAAGAGCTGGAAGCAGAAGTCCTAAAAAAAGTGTTTTCTTCATTAGTATATCGCTCCTTCCGGACACTGCTCAACACATCTGTAGCAGAAGTGGCACAGTGAAGGATCGATTACAGCATCACCTTCAATTACTTCAATGGCACCGTAGGGACATACTTCAACACATTCTCCGCATCCTGTGCAATCTTCATAATTTACGATCAGCTGTGTACTCTCGACCGGTCCCTTGCATGCGAACAGAAGCACAAGGATAGCAGCCAGAGTAACAAGAACTTTAGCGTATGGCGTCATAGCTGCACACCCCCTGACAGAATCCGCATCCTATACAAGTCTGTGGATCTATATAAGATTTACCGTCTTTGAGTTCTATCGCGTCAACCGGACATACGAGTTCACAATCTCCGCAACCGGTACATCTGGCTCGATCAACTCTGTAGACAACCTCAGCAACTGCTATTGAAACAATAAGCAGAAGCAATATCGAAGTAAGAATCAGTGTTTTGCGGCTCATCATTCAATCCCCTGAAGAAAGACTTCTGCACCATCTTCGGACACACCGAACAACGCGAAATGAGTTCTGGTTGTTGGCGCGAATATGGTTTTGACTGGACAGGCATTTGCACACAACCCACAGGCAATACACAGCCCTGGAGTTATTACAGCGATGCCATCAGTTCCCATTGTAATCGCATTTACGGGACAGGCAGCAATACAGAGCTGACAGGATATACAGCCACTCGGCTCAACAATAAATGCTCCTGTAATCATTACCGAACCGGGAAAAACGCCTGCTGAATCTGAGTAAACCGTGGCAAACACTGCGCCCCAGTCAGAATCACCAGCATCATACTCCGTCTGAGATCCTCTTATTACGAGGTGCTGATAATTACCTTCAACAGGATCCCACTCGATAATCCCGCCGGTTGCATCCTGTGAGTATGTAACCGAACCAGCAACTAATGAAACCAGTATCAGAGATATCACTGGAACAAACTTCTTCATTCAGAAACCACCTGTCTTTTAATTGACCAGAGCCCGTACTCATGACATTGGATATAGCATTGGCCACAGTCATTGCATAGATCGTAGTCAATATGAACCGTCCCGGAAGCCACTCCTGGTGTGTTCCAGTCCGGTGTGTACCAGATCGCATCAACCGGACATCCTGGACCACAGGTATCAAGAAGGACGAAACACTCGTAAGCACAATCACCGCACCATATCGGATCATTAAAGTAGCGGAGCCTGTAGCTTCCGGAGGCAGCAACCACATCCGATGGGGCATCTCCGGTACCAATGGCTTTCACAGCAAAGTAGTAAGCCTGCCCATACCTGCTGTCTGAGA
>DAOWAG010000315.1 GCA_030634715.1 Candidatus Aegiribacteria sp.
ACTCGGATCGAGTGAAATAGTCGGTTCATCCAGTATCAGGACGGACGGTTCGATCACAAGAGCACGAGCAAGCGCGACCCGCTGCAGCTCACCACCGGAAAGAGTAACGGAATCACGATCCCCGTACTCTTCCAGATCCACCATTTCCAGCACCCGGGAAACCTTCCTTTTAATATCATCATAAGGGATTCCTCTTATCCGCAGTCCCCATTCAACATTTGAGAATACACTCCCTCGAAACAGAACAGGTCTCTGGAAGACTGTGACCATCTTCCTTCGTGCCTGCAATCTCCCTTTGCCGCGGTTCGGGATAGATTTGCCAAGGTACATTACACGTCCGGACGATGGGTTATCCAAAAGGCCTGCTACCCTTAAGAGAGTAGTTTTCCCACAGCCGGTTGGACCCATAAGAACAAAAAATGCATTACTTGAAACAGACAGATTCACATCATTGAGGATCTGCTGTCCGTTCTTACACTGAGAGATGTTCTCAAGTTCAAGTATCATCGCTTCCCTCTATGCTGAAGAGTGTTAACTGTAAGGCTCACAATCATGGCGAGAGCAAGAAGAATGATACCCAGAGCGATCGAGGCGGAAGTCTCTCCCTTTCCAACACCAAGCGCAATTGCCGTTGTTAATGTACGCGTGTGACCGGAAATATTACCACCAACTATGATTGCAACGCCAATTTCCGACACTGCCCTGCCGAATCCCAGGAGAATCGTTGTCAAGACCATGTACCTGGACTCGGACAGAACCTTGAGAACCATCTGCAGTTGTCCTGCTCCTAGAGATATAGCCGTATCTGAGATATCTTTTCCCATACTGGAAAGAGTAGAAATCATCAGCCCGGTAATAATAGGAGCTATCAGGAGAACTTCACCAAGTACGATAGCCCCTGGAGTAAACAGCATTCCAAGACTTCCAAGAGGTCCTGCCCTTGATATGAGCAGAAACACCAGCATGCCCACAAATACCGTGGGCACGCTGAAAAGTGTCTGAATAATGCTGATAAGAAATCTTTTCCCTCGGAATCGGCTGAAGTGTATCAGACATGCGACAGGAATAAAGATCAATGCCGCAAGTAATGTGGCAGAAACTGATATCATCAGGGTCCGAAATGCGATTGAGAACACCACAGGATCTCCGGAGATAATCATATCGAGGGCTATACGAAAGGCTTCGAGCAACTGGGGCATTTAAATACCTATATATCCTGTCCTGCACAGGGAGTGAACAGCTGTATGCTGTACTCATCAACGCCGTAGTTTCCGATAAGCTCCTGCACGGTTTCTGAAGTAAGGAATTCCCTCAGATTTGCTGCCATTTCCGGGTTTCTCGATGATGTAACTTCGAGTACTGAATAAACATTCAGAAGCATATCACCTTGAGAAACCACCGGTTCCAGATCCAGATCATTCTGTAAAGAAATGAAGGTTCCCATATCCGATAAAGTATACGCATCTATTTCGTTTGCCATGACCAGTGTGGGGCCCATTCCGCTTCCACCCTCTATATACCAGTCAACCGATGATTGAACATCCTCATAATCAAATCCTGCGGCAGCCCAGATGGCTTTCTCTTTGCCATGTGTGCCGGAATCATCACCCCGGGAAACGAAAACCGCCTCACCATTCTGCATCAGCGCTGTAAAAGCTTCCTCGGGTAACATTCCATCCAGGCTCGCAGGATCTTCAGGTGGTCCAACAACAAGGAAATAGTTATAAGCAAAAGGAACACGCTCCAAGCCGTATCCTTCATCCACAAACTGCTCTTCCCTGGACCTGGAGTGGACAGTTATAACATCAACATCCCCTCGGCGACCCCATTCAAGAGCTTTGCCAGTTCCCGCGTAGAGTACATCGAGTTCTACGCCATATTCCTCTTCAAACATCGGTTCAAGGTAACTCCAAAGACCGGTATCGTACAGGCTTGTGGTAGTAGCTACTCTCAATCTGCTTGCGCGGGTGAGAGGAGGAACTGGAGCAGGCTCCTGGGCATGATCTGCTGATGTCTCTGACTGTCCGCTACAAGCAGCAAAAAGAACAAAGGTGATCAGTACTCCCCTGAAGATGTATCTTAGCATTATTGTTCCTCTTCATATTATTGAAAATAGCGAGTTTGAAATACTGGGACTGTGAAGATGTATTATATCCGTTATGTCGATTCGACACAACCATCGATCGAGATGAACTGGTTCTAAGTTCGACCCTGGGCGAGGAGTTCGATGATTTCGTTGGCCATCATTCCAGCTACAATGATGACCCTTGATGAAAGTGTACCCATAGAAAGATCACTTTCCT
>DAOWAG010000401.1 GCA_030634715.1 Candidatus Aegiribacteria sp.
ATTCATCCGCCAGGAAGTACATTTCCCTGCAATGTTCCTCTGGTGGCTTAGATAATTCCCCGTTATCAACGAGATCAGCAATAGGCGTACCATTTTCTATCGACAGTTCGTAGCAGGAGATGTGCTCAGGTGAAAGCTCAATAGCCTTTTTAAGGTTACTTTCCCAGTCATCCGGAGTCTGGTTCGGAATCCCGTACATGAGATCAATTCCAATATTCTGAAATCCTGCATCACGAGCATGGTTGAAAGTGATAATCGCCTGCTCCGGGTTGTGAATTCTGCTCAATGTTTCAAGTTCACGGGAATCGAAGGACTGTATCCCTATGCTCAGTCTGTTGAAACCAGCCTCTCTGAATTCCGCAAGAGCTTCCGGTAATACCGCCCCTGGATTTGTTTCAATTGTTATTTCAGGAACATCTGATGTATCGGCAATCTCATCGAGAGTACTTAGGAATCCGCTCCAGAACTCAGGAGGCAAAATGGTTGGTGTCCCTCCACCGGCATATACCGTTCCAATACTGACTCCTGCGGCTTTCCGCTCCATTTCAGCACAGAGCATAGAGCGGAACCTGGTCACAAGCATCTCATCACATTCGATGGAGTAGAATGAACAGTAAGAACACTTCTTTACGCAGAATGGTACATGGACGTAGAGACCGGTGGAATTCATTTCAATCCTTATCACCCGTCTGGTTCACTCCGAGTCGTTGAAGAAGCCCCACTAATGATTCGAAATGGCTGCCCTTCCAGTAGATCTTCTGACATTGACTGCATCTCTTGAACTCGTTGTAGTATTCCTTTGTCAGCGGCTCAAGCCGGTTTATGATTTCCTTTTTATCTACAGCTTCCAGGAATGCCCCACAATCAAGACATCTTGTGAATGGTTTTATACTCCCCCTCAGATCGAGTCTTTCAAGAATTTCACAAGCCTGTTCTTCGGGATCCTGGCTGTGGAGATAGCATCCATGTGTTACGATGCTTCTTTTCAAAAGCATTGTGTCCCTTGTCAGTAGAATTCTATCTTCCCGGGTGGATATTTCCGCAAGCTCTTCGTCCGGAATGTTGCCTGGAAACTTGGCATCAAATCCCACAAGACGAAGGATAAGAGCCAGCTTACCAAGATGCACGTCGAGTACGAACCGAGTTTTCCGGAGTGGTTCGGATCGAAGTCTTACCAGTGGAGTGATATCAAGACTCTCGAATACCGGATAAACACTGATTCTGTCTCCAGGCTTAACTGTATAATTGAAATCAACTGAATTGCCGTTAAGAAGGATTATCTCTATCTCGGTATGCGGTATTCCTGCTGATTCAATGAGATGTTTTAAAGAGAACCCACCGTTCAATGGATAGGTGAATTCTCTCTGACGCCATTTTTTGGGAAGGAAGTCATTCAACTCGGCATAGGCCCGGACGGTAACGAATCCATGCTCGCGATCAGGATCATTCATCTTCTCTCCATTTGCCGTTCGCTTCGTAATCCGTGAGATTGAACAGAGAGGGCAGGCTAATCCTCCCGGCGGAGAACAGCTAGGAAAGCTTTCTGTGGAATAGCTACACTGCCGACCATCTTCATGCGTTTTTTGCCGGCTTTCTGTTTTTCAAGGAGTTTCCGCTTACGTGTAATATCCCCGCCGTAGCATTTTGCAGTGACATCTTTTCTGAGGGCTGTAATTGTCTCCCTGGAAATAATCTGCC
>DAOWAG010000337.1 GCA_030634715.1 Candidatus Aegiribacteria sp.
GATCGGATCCACAGAGCCGATACAATCTCATAACCGACTGGTTGAGCGTAATGAATGCCGAGACGATACGCTGGTCTTTCTGGACCTATCGCAATCCGGGAGAGCAGGCCTTCGGGCTCTGGTCGCACCACAGCGTCCTGGATGAACGTCTCGCGGACATACTCTCCGCTGGTTCTCGAGCCTGCTCTGAGGATTGAAAGCAGAATGACATACGAATTGCAGTACTCACGGTTATTGTAGTAATCACATTGACCGGGAATATTTCCGGCGGTATTCTTTACTTCAGATGAAGAAACCGAGAAAAAGGGGACTGAAAAGTTATCTCGGGAGCTGATTCTGATAGCACGATAAATCCAATTTCCTGTCAACAAGGGAGGAGTCTGCATGAGGTATTTGATCCTTGCTCTGGTTTGCATGGCATGTACGGTAAGCTCCGGTGATAACGACTGGCTGATGGATTCACTGAGACCCACGCTTATCGATCTCAACGAGAAGGTCAGGGAGGAGTACGAGCTGCTGCTCGAGGAGAACCTGGATGCAGCTGGTACTATCACGCTGGAATTCAGGATAATGCCCGACGGAGCCATCTGGGATCTGTCGGTTACGGCCGATTCTCTTCTCGAACCGCTTATTCCGCTTATCGACAGTCTACTTCATGGCACAATAATAGATCTGAGTCAGCCGATCCAGGCATCGATACCTATCGTCGTGCCTATGGAACTGAAGCCTGGGGAATAGGAAATCCGAACCATCCAATGATCTCGTCTATTGGATTAGAGCAGCAGATCACTTTTTAGAATATATGAATGAGCAATACCAGAAACCGGGTCCTCCGGTTATTTCTGTGCCATTATGTCAGCGGCGCATACTGCCGGATTGGTATAGTGGGATTTGCTGTTGACCTTTAGAATTCCATACCTGATGGCCTTTTCAGGGCACCAGTGAATGCATGCGAAGCAATCGGCGCATTTGTCTCCGAATGATACATTCTCATCAGATACAGTGATGTTATTCACTGGACATACCCGCTCGCAGATTCCGCAGTGAGTGCAATCAGATGTAACTCTCTTTCGTTCGGTTCCGAAAATTTTCCTGAGTACGAATGAACCAACTCTACCTTTCACTACAAGCAGTGACGAGTTGCTTCCGGGCAGCGGCACAGATCGTTGTTCCAGAACCATAGAAGATATATTTTCCACAGTCTGGGGCATTAACGCATGCATTTCCGGCTGTTTTCTGATCGGTGTCTTCAGTGCGATGCTGTTGTCAGGGAGGGCTATTCCGAATCCGGCATTAAGTTTCGCGCCATTTTCCGAAAGCAGTTCATTTAAGGAGTGAAATGCTCTTCCAGGAGTAATACCGTAATGGATAACCGCAAAAATGAAAGCATCCTTTTTTATTGAAAGTTTTTTAGTGAAGTCCTTCACAATATCCGGTATATCCATGTAATAGGTGGGAACGATGAATCCCATGACTTCCGAATCATCATTGATCTCGGCATTGTCAAGATATCTGGCAATTGGCTTGAGTTCAATGTCTTTCAAGTGTTTCTGCAGTTCTCGAATGATTGCGATCGAGTTTCCAGTGCCGGAGAAGTAGTAAAGATTCATAACTCATAACCCTTCCGAGATTTGTATTCATCGGTATTCGTGAATATCCCTCTTCATCACTCCTTCTTTAAAGGCAGATGTCGAGAAACAGGATACTTACTTCCCTGAGATCGTGATATCACCCACCTGAATCCAGGGCAGTATCTCACTTCCGAAATCGATTCTCTCTTTGGAGATGCGCCTGATGTCCTTAAGCGCTTTGCCCAGATTACCGGAAATCATGGTTTCCCTTACAGGATAGAGTATTTCACCATTCTCAATGTAGTAGCTGTTCTTGCAAACTCCTGAGAAGTCTCCATTATCGCTCGGGTTGCCTCCGGAGAATCTGCACATGAGAATTCCTTTTTTCACAGAGGAAACCATCTCCTCGAAGGAGTGTTTCCCGGGATCGATTACATAGGCGCCGCCAGCGTTCACGGCTTTCGGCTTTCCTGTTTTGTTCGCTCCATAAAGGCTGAGGAGGAATGTGTTCAGCACTCCATTCTCAATAATGGTGCTGTTCCTGGCCTCGAATCCATCCAGTGTGATGAAGTATCCGTCA
>DAOWAG010000154.1 GCA_030634715.1 Candidatus Aegiribacteria sp.
ATTGCGGTCATGCCATGTTTAAGGTTCAGGGAGGATGATATCCGATCGATCATGTCATCACGCCACATGAATCGCCTTTGGTCGACTATCATCTTCCTGAGGTCCTTTTCAGACCAGTCCCGGTTATTTCTCTCAGTCATTCTGCTTCACCTTCAATCAAAGGCCCGGGACCTTCCCAGCCATACATTGAAAGGTTCACTCGATCCGTTTCGTTGAACAGAATCCCTTCACCTTCAAGAAGCTGACGCTGAGCGGAGCATGCTCCTCCATCGCTCCTGATGCTGACCATACCTTTGCTGTTGATGACTCTGTGCCAGGGGATATCGCTTCCGAAAGGGACTGATGACATCGCATAACCCACATTCCTTGCGGAGCACCTGCCCGCTATCCTTGAGATCTGCCCATAAGTGGCCACTTTGCCTGAAGGTATCAACCTCACAGCGCTGTATATTCTTGCATACATTGATTCATTCTTATTAGTTCGCATGTATGGCCATGATGTTTCTGAAACGCTGACGGTCTTCTTTACTGATATTAGAAGAGAAATCCAGTCTGACACCTTTTCCCGTTCGCAATCCCCAGATCCATCCGTTCTGGATATTTCTCTGCCGGACTATCTCGCTGCAATCCCTGAGGAAAGGTCGAGAAGCTTTTCCACCAGTGAGTACAGCCATGGAGTTACAGATTCTGATCGTGTACAGAGGTGGGGAGAACTTCCGCAGAAGCACTTTCAGGAAATCAGGCAAAACTTGTTGCTCCCTCAGGGTTCATACGGACGGCCAACAGGCATAAGATAGAGCGGAATTTCATTTTCTGTGAGATTCAGTATCACACTGACCGCATCGTCATTAAACGCTCCGACTGCTACCGTACCGAGTCCCATTGCGGTGCACTGGAGATAGATGTTCTGTGAAACATGCCCAGCTTCCATGTGGACGTAGGTTTTACCTCTATTTCCGTAGACAGAGGTTGTGACTCTGTATTCCGCGGTAATAGCTATAACCGCAGGCGCATTTCTCACACAGGACTGTCCGAGCGCAGCATCGGAAAGCTCATTGAGGAAGTATCCCGTTCTTATCGCTGTAAGGGATTCATTTGAAGGATCGTACGAGTAAATCCCCGCTTCAAGAGAGTCGACATTTTCCACAATGACAAGAATGGAAAGCGGGAAAGTGGCACCCGCGGAGGGCGCTGCTCTGAATCCACGCTCTGAAGTGATACCCTGCGATGAGTGGAGCAACCTTGAGAGTTCTGACAGAGTGAGACTCTCAGAAGTATACGTACGAATTGACCGCCTTGATTCGATTACGTCCTCAACAGAGATGCCGCTGCCCGGAGAAGGTTCAGGGAGCTGGATTACAGTAGAGTGAGGACTGGCGGCGCACGCAGAAACGGAGAGAATAAGATGGAGCAGCACGATGGTTAACATTATCATAATGAGTACTCTTCCAGGTTAATTGCCCGTCACTTTCTACTTGCATGAGAATCATATTTATGCAATATACTAAAATAGGTGTCATTCCAATTATAGATGCCTGGGAGGATCATTGGACAAAAAGGAGAAAACAGAGAAGAAGAATAAGGAGCGCATCGAATACCTGAATAATGTCATCCGTTCTATCAGGCTGGTTGATAAGCTAATAACCAGGGAGAAGGATCCCGCCAGTTTGATACGTAAGAGCTGCTGCCTGCTCACCGAATCAGGCGGTTACGACTACAGCTGGATTCTGCTTATGGATCAGGATTACAATGTTATTGACTCCACTGAGGCGGGAATTGGTAAGGATTTCAGGAAATTGCTGAAACTGATCAAATCCTATTACCTTCCACGGTGTGTTCTGAATGCTTTGGAGAAGCCAGGTATCGTGTTCAGTAGTGAAATTGTCTCTTCATGCGAAGAATGCTCGTTGAACATGAAGAAGTACATGCACCTGGAGAATTACACGGCAAGACTGGAACATGATGGAACCATATATGGGATAATCTCAGCCGGTTTTCCCAGGAATTACATGATGGACAAAGAGCAGCAGGTTCTCTTCAAAGAAATCACTGAAGATATTGCATACGCTCTTCACGGAATAGAAGTAGAGAGAAGCAGGAATTATTCCGTTGAAGCAATGAAGGAATCGCAGCAGCTGCTTGAGGCTTTCATGGACCATTTTCCAGGGGCTGCGTTCATAAGAGACGCGAATTCTGTATACCTTCATGTTAACAAGTATTTCAGGGAAACATTCGGGATTACAGACGAGTTTATCGGCAGAACGCCGGGGGAGCTGTTCAACGATGAGTTTGCCCGGCAGATGATCGAAGCTGATCGCAGAACTCTGGAAAAAGGGTATAACTTACTTGAGAAGAAGGTTCTTGATAAGGATAAGAATAAGCTGACTGTTGAAGTGCACTCGTTTCGAATAGATCGGGAATCCAAGCCTCCGCTGATTGGAGGTGTCGCTATTGATATTACTCAACGGCACATATCCGAAAAAGCGCTTCGGGAGAGCGAAGAGCGCTACAGGACGGTTTTTGAGAATACAGGCACTGCCATGCTGATAGTGGAGAAGGATACTGTAATATCACTCGTCAATCAGGGCTTTGAACGGCTTTCCGGTTATTCCAGGGATGAGATCGAGGAAAAGAAGAGCTGGACGGAATTCGTTGTACCGGAATATCTTGAGAAAATGATTAAATACCATAATGACAGGCGGGAGAAACCCGGATCAGCTCCAAGTGAATACGATTTCCAATTCATCGACCGTGATGGCGTGGTGAAGGATCTACATCTGAAGGTAGAGTTGATACCAGGTACCGATAAAAGCATCTGTTCAGTTCAGGATATATCCGAATTGAAGAACACACAGGCGGAGCTTGAACGGAGTCTCCACGGGAAGGAAGCGCTCCTCAAAGCGATGCCGGACATGATGTTCGTGCTTTCAAGAGATGGAACATTGCTTGAATACGTAGCTTTGGATGAAGATAAACTTGCCATTACGGCGGACAGGGTTGTAGGCAGTAACATCAGAGATCTTGAAATGCCCGATGAGAAACTTGAAGAGATATTTGCATGTATTGAAACTGTTTTGTCGACTGGTGAGGTCCGGTCCGTGGAGTATCAGCTGGATCTTCCTTATGGATGTAATTATTATGAAGCCAGGTTGGCACCATATGGCGTAGACAGTACTATTGCCGTTATTCGCGATACAACCAAACGCAAGAAGGCGGAGGAAGAACACCGTCTGCTGCAGTCTCAGGTCCAGCATACTCAGAAGCTGGAGAGCCTTGGAGTACTCGCGGGTGGAATCGCGCATGATTTCAACAATATACTGATGACAATTCTCGGAAATGCTGATCTGGCATTGATGTCACTGCCAGGAACAAGTCCCGCCAGAGAATCGGTTAAGGAGATAGAAAAAGCCGCGAGAAGAGCTGCTGAGCTTTCGCGTCAGATGCTGGCATACTCCGGCAGGGGGAGTTTCGAGATCGCACCTCTGAATCTGAACGAGGTAATCGTTGAACTCACTCACATGCTCGAAGTGGGTATTTCCAAGAAGGCGACTCTCAAGTTCAGATTGGCAGATGAGCTTCCGTTGGTTCTGGCCGATGCTACCCAGGCGCGTCAGGTTCTGATGAACCTCATTACAAACGCTTCAGAAGCCCTGGAAGAGAAGAGCGGTATTATTGCGATCACAACCGGAGCCAAGTATTGTGATAAGAAATGCTTCAGAGATACTGAGATGTCTGAAGAGCTTTCAGAGGGCATGTATATCTACATTGAAGTCACTGACACAGGTTGCGGGATGAATAAAGGTACCAGATCAAGGCTGTTTGATCCGTTTTTCACCACCAAATTCACCGGAAGAGGTCTCGGACTATCCGCTGTGCTCGGAATTATGCGAAGTCACAATGGCACAATAAAAGTGTACAGCAAACCAGGAGAGGGTACAACATTCACGGTGCTCTTCCCAGTACTCGAGGGAGACGATCAGGGGGATGTCAGCAGTGAAACGGAGACCGCTGACAGGAAATGGAGCTGCAGCGGGACGATCCTCCTGGCTGATGATGAGGATACCGTACTTGCCGTCAGCCGCAAGATGCTGGAGTACTACGGATTCACCGTTCTAACAGCTTCAGATGGCCAGAAGGCTGTTGAACTTTTCGAAGAAAACGCTGATGAAATTATTCTCGCAATTCTTGATCTTACCATGCCCTATCTCAGTGGAGATGAGGTGTTCCGGGA
>DAOWAG010000338.1 GCA_030634715.1 Candidatus Aegiribacteria sp.
AATCATTTGCAATGATCCTCTGGTACGAATGTCCTCTGAGATCAGCTTCAATTTGTCTTTCATCCTCAATGGCATCAAGGTACTTGAGAAACAACATCCATGAAGATTGTTCTGTGTAATCCAGCTCAGTGGTGCAGCCAGCTTCTTTCCAGAGGACATCATCGATATTCTTGAAGGTTTGTTCAAACATACGGTTCCTTACATTCAATTAACTGTGGAGTCTTGAATTGAATATATGGTTATTCATTCCAATAAAGAATAGCTCCAACATTAGAGGAAAGCACCCTCAAAGGCATCAGTTGAATATCAGAACCTTATGGATGATGCATACCAGACTCCACCCTTCTTTGCTGGAATCCCTTTTCTGTTCAGTTCACCTGCTATTCTCCTTAAGCTCCAGCCCATACTTCTCCATTCACGGATCATCTCAAGTACCTTTAGCTCCTGCTCATTCTCAACCAGCTTATCACCTCTTCGATCGAATCCATATGGAATCGGTCCATATACCTTACCCTGCTTCTTCTTGTACTGAAGGGCTGCGGAAGTCCTCTCTGAAAGAACTTCCCGTTCAAACTGATTCAGAACACAGAATATCCTGAAGATCATTTTACCTGAAGCAGATGTTGTATCGAGATTTTCGGAAAGAGATACCAGGTCTGCTCCTGCCTTTTCCAGTTTCTCAGAGATTAAGAGCGTGTCTTTCAGGCTACGAGACAATCTAGAGAGAGAGTATGAAACCAGGGCTGCTCCTTCTTGACACGCAAGAACAATTGCTTTCTGAAGACCTTCCCGATTATCAATCCTTCCTCCTGAGTATCCGGGATCTTCTTCTATCCCGATGAGTTGGTACTCGTTCATGATTGCCCATGCTCGAATTTTTTCCTTCTGGGTTTCCCGACCTACGCCCTCTCGGAACTGCTTTTTCGTCGAAACACGCACGTATCCAACTGCCTTTTTCATGTGATTCCCTCGCGAAGTCCGATTATTCTTGGGGTGCTAATAGAAGTGGTGTAGACTATCGTTCGTTAGTGTACAGTAATTGCATTTGTATATGAATGATATTATGTGAGATATGGAGACGGGGTAGCTTAATTATGTAGGCTACCCATTTCAGTTACGACAGGTGTCCCTCTGCACTCAAGGAAACCCATGCTCCTTCCTGGCCAAGTCTTCCGGGTGCATAAATCAGATGATCCAGGAGACGAACCTCTAATCCTTCAAGCAGTTTCATTATTCTCTTTGTCAACGATATATCCTCAGAGCTTGGCCGAGCAGAACCCCCTGGATGATTGTGCGCCAGGATTATTCCTGTTGCATTGGATTCTATTAGGAGGATACTGATCAGTTCACGTGGATATACTGCTGCCCTTGAAACTGTTCCCTGAGAAATCTTGATGAAGCCCAGAAACTCATTACTGCTGTTCAAAGCAATTGCGTACAGGGCTTCGATGGGACTTTTCTCAAAGAGTGGCTCCAGGAAATGCTTTGCCCTTTCGGGAGAGTCAAGAATATATACTGGAATATCAACCTTATGCCTTCTGACTGTCTTGTATGTAACAGCCTTCTCGGTGATAACCACCATCTCTCTTTCAAGGTCCAGCGATATAGTATTCTCACCCATCGTCAGATCCTTCGGTGGTGAATTCCACTTCTACAGAGATTTCGTCCCCGCAAACTGTTTTGATCAAGGCATCTATGTCACAAACAGCCTGTTCTTCTGCGATGTCCAGGATACCAGCGGCGAGTGCTTTCTCTATGAGTTGTACTCTTGCACTTTCATACATCGCGTCTTCAACCAGACCGATATCAGTAGCTGATTCCAAGGGCAGAGGACTCAGGGATATTCCTTCAGCGATTTCATTGAAGATCAACTCGCAGGTATCAATGCTGGGTTCAGGCAGCATCAGATAAACGATACCTTCTTCAAAATACACATGTTCATTGAGATCATATCCAGACAGATCTATGGATGCTCTCACAACACCAGGGATATGCTTCCATAATTCGATATCGTAAATACTAAAGCCCAGGAACTTTACGGGAATGCTTTCTCTCAGGAAAACCACTCCATGATACTCTGCAAGGGCAAGTTCCTCAATCATTTCTATTTCAGAAATGGCAATCTGGAAGTTCTCGCCAGGTAGATCTAC
>DAOWAG010000392.1 GCA_030634715.1 Candidatus Aegiribacteria sp.
ACCGGCATGAATACTGTATGGACCATGTTCCATCTTTGTGTAGTAAATCTCATCAGGATTTGCGTCTCTTACTTTACCGCTGTACTCCTGCACTGACCAGCTATCAACTGCTGTTCCGATAACTCCGGAGATGCCAAACTGAATTCCAAGGTGACTGGAGAAGAGATACTCAAGACTCGCATCAGTGATAAAAGCAACGGAGACTGCGTTTGAACTTGAAGCAAGTGTATCTGACCTGACATCCTGCATAAGGAATATGACCTCACCCCCTCCAGACAATCTTAAGCCCAGAGAAGGACTGGATAGAGGAATCCTTGTTCCAGCAAAAAGATCAATACCCAGGCTTGATGAGTGCTCCAGGCCTCCGGCTCTCAATCCCCCACCGAATGCTAATCCCCACTTCCCGGTTTCCACGCCCAGTCTAAGGTTGTTGCTCCATTCAGAGTCCGATCCCTCAAGACCCTCGCCATGTTCGACCTGCATGGAAAGAAGATTGTAATCGATATACAGTATTGCCGGGGCTGACTGCTCAATTGCGGTAACCATTCCCCCGTTTGCCAGATATCCGGAAAGGAGTCTAGCGGTGGACTGTGTATTCCCAACATCGGATATCTGAAGAAGTCCTCTGCTTCTGAGGGATTCGTATTCGGATATCTCATCAGGGATTCCCGAAGAGGTAGCAATTACTGCCATGATCATACCACTGTTGATTCCCTGTTCTCTTCCGATCGGAATGTTGAACACCTGACTGTCCGAGGCAATGAATGTTACTTCCAGTGGAAAGAGTTCGAGAATAGATCTCTCTGCCAGCTGTTCGGCGCAGGTTAAAGCAAGTCTGTAGCGGTCAGGTGCAAATGGAAGCATCTCTTCCATGGAGACAGTATTTCTTATGGTTCCAATCAATGTTCCGGCAGAAGTGTAAAATCTTCCCAGAACATCAACAGTAACCTTTCTGTATGTGATGAGTGAATCATTCCGGTATACAGTACGGTCATGTTCTTCTGCTTCAGGGATTTCCAATGCAAGAAATATATCAAGCCCCTCATCTGAAGCGATAGTCTGCAGACGATTGATCAGCAAATGTGGAGAAACGTCCACATAGGAGACTGAATCAAGGTCAGCAACCTCGAAGCGCTCGCTTCTGATCAGCTCTTCTCTTACTGCTTCAATAATTAGACTGTCTGGAGCAAAATCATCCGAATCGATGGAAATAACACCAATTCTGGGAAGAGCGGCTGACCCGATTCCCGCAAGAAATAAAACAATAACTGAAATTGCTGATGCATGGAAGCGCATTCTTTTCTCCTTACTCATTCTCGCAAGCAGGTGTACTGTTTACGTTTACAAGATATTCATATATATCATCCCGCTGAATTATCAGCGTTGTATCCCTGAACATAAATGGAATATACAAATACCACTCCGGAATGAGCGAATCCAGAACCAGCGCTGTCATGCTGTCCGGTATGCCATCACTATCGAAGACAAGCTCGACACATAGATATTTTGCAGAATCCCGCCAAAGAACTGGAGCTTCATCAACGGACATAATGCTGTCATCGATCTGTCCCTCCCCGGCTCCCGCATGCCTGTTATCTACGGATGAAGCAGGAACTGAGGATACCGTTTCAAGTCCAGCTGTATCCAGGTCAAGAGACAGGACGGTTTCTACTTCTGATGCATCCTGTTCAAGCTCGTTGCTTACAGATTCCGAAGGAGAAGTCAGATCACCGTAAAAGATTCGATGATCCTCGTGCAACACTCCCCCGCCGCCTCCCGCAGAA
>DAOWAG010000318.1 GCA_030634715.1 Candidatus Aegiribacteria sp.
CGGACAGTCTCAGCATCTACCGAAGTATGACTCCAACTCAGGCAGCGGAATATCATGCCGGTATTTACAACACAGAACCATCCGATCTTGAACTCGCATTGAAAGCGGGAATAGATGTCAATTCAATAATTTCCGACCTGTCAGTAGGTCAGCGGGTACTTGTGCATCTTTCTCTGATACTGTCCACTGATCCTGAACTGATACTGATTGATGAGGTCCTGCATTCAGTCGATCCATACCTCCGTGACATTGTTTTCCGTCAGCTAATCGCAGTGATGGAGAAAAGGAATCCTACCGTTGTGATGGTAAACCTTAATTTTCATGAGATAGAGCATCTTGCGGACAGGGTAGTATTCCTTGGTCGTGATGGAATCAGGCTGGATGAATCAGTGGACGATCTGAAAGCAAAAACAAGACGAGTAATCGCTGAAGAAATATCCCCTGAGCATCCCATACTGCTTACGGAAAGTGTGATGGGCAGCAAACAACATATCGTTTATCCATTCGATGAACGGGTTGGGAGCACTGATTTCGAGAGTATTCAGGAAATGGACCTCACTGAAATAATGACCGCATTTATGGGTGGCGAGTACGGTGTTTCTTAAGGAGCTGAAAGACACACTGAAACAGGCAGGCTTAATCATGGCCTTTCTGGCGGTAATGCCGCTGGTCTACCTTCTGGACAGCTCCTTCTACAGAACTGGTGTTACTTTTCCTGAGTACATCGGAGGAGGCTTTGCTATTCTCTGGTTGATAGCGGTTGGGTACATGGCTTACAACATGTTCAGACCGGAAGAAAAGGATGATGCAGTTGAATATATTCTTTCTCTGCCCATTGCCCGATGGAAACTGCTGATCTGGAAGACTGTTCCACGAGTGGCAGTCCTGCTTCTAATAAATGCGATTGTGAAAAGTCTCATTGGCAGTTACTTCTGGTTTTACAACTTTACCGGGCTGCTTGCTTTTGTTGTTTTCTCTCAGTTCTGTGGCTTTACGCTCGGAATAGTTGGAAGGAAGAGCTGGATCGCAAGATTGATGGTGTTCGTTTTGACGATTTGCACCTTCATCATCAACAGTATGCCTCCTAGGTTTATATGGAAAGATTTTATCAAAGCTTCCTCACTGCTACCGTACCCTTCACCATTTATGATGTGGATGGAACAAATCAGATTTTCTCAGCTGCCTTACATTCTTGTTGAATTCGGATTTCTCGCGCTGATACTGTTACCGGTATACAGGATCTGGGATCTAAAACCCATCCGCGTAAGGGAACTGTCATTTGCACGAAGGGCTATAGTGCCGCTGATTGTGCTTGCATTTCCTGTTGTCTGGCTATTTTCATCATGATGGATATTCGTACAGGGGGTGAGTACGGTGTTTCTTAAAGAGCTGAAAGATACCCTCAGGCAGACTGGTTTCATTATGGCATTTTACATTCTGGTTCCTGTTCTGTACCTCATAGATCAGACTTTCTACAATACAGGAATGAACCTTTCAGAATATATGTCGAACGGCCTCGATCTATTCATTCTGATCACTGCTATGTATATTGGATACAACATGTTCAAGGCTGAGGAAGAAGATGGCGCAAAGGAGTACCTTCTCTCTCTGCCAGCCAGTCGCTGGTCGCTGTTTCTGAATAAAATGACACCCAGAGTGATTGTTCTGATTCCACTTCTTGTATTCGGGATGCTTGTATACGAATATGCTAATACAAGTGGTGTACTGTTTGGTGTATTCCTGAGCTGGTTCATCGGCTTTAACAGCCTGATCTTTCTCCTGATTTTCATTCAGGTTTGCGGATTCATTCTCGGTCTTATTGGCAGGGAGAGCTGGATAACGAGGCTGATGCTTCTGGTTATGGTGCTTTGTGTATGGCAATACAGCAGTATAGTATTGGCTTTTGAGAATGCTCTGATGAGTATAATTGGCTGGCGGAAGATGACCGAACTCGGTTTCAGGATGTTCTCACCAACAAATGCTTACATAGACGGTATTTTTAACTATGCGCTGCTGGCGTACATCCTTGTTCCTCTTTTAAGTGTGTGGGATCTGAAACCCATCAGAGTCAGAGAGGTCTGGTTTCAGAAGAGAGCATTTCTACCGATGCTTGTATTATCTCTGCTTCTGGTAAGCCGCTATCTCACAAATAGTTTCTGGTGGTGGTGGTAATTCCCTCAAATAAATAGTGACAGTCACTGATTCCTCCTTGTTGCATGTGTGAATCCGGGTGTGTCGTAAACTGCATATCCTCAGTATATTCAGCATTCGTTTATGAATA
>DAOWAG010000169.1 GCA_030634715.1 Candidatus Aegiribacteria sp.
AGAGAAAGACACCACACGTAAGCAGCTCTACGGATTTCCGACTCAAAGGTAAAATCGTACCTGAAACAGTTGAAGAAATAATCCACGCATATGGATTCCAACCTGCCGATAATGACATAATCAGTGTTCTCCTTCGTACATCTGATAGATATGATCTGAAGAAGATACTCGGAAACTCCCATCTCGAGGAACTCTTTCTGGAGAATCAGAAGGAGATAATTCGAACGAGTGTTGATGTTCTTGCTGCTGAGGAATGGAAGTTCATCGCCAGGGAAGTAGATCTGCAGGGGAAAATAGGAGGCCTGAATATACGCGGCAGGATTGATCTTATTCTTGAGGATAAGAATGAAAATCTGGTTCTGCTTGATCTCAAGACAGGAAGGCTTCCTTCGAAGAAGGAAATCGAAAAAGGAAAATATTATCAGCTTCCATTCTATTACCAGATGACGAAAGACAGCTGGTCTGATAGGAATATCTCAAAGGTAACCTATGCCAGTATTTCAGCGAGGGAACCGGGCAGACTGGCAGGTTATTCCTGTGATGGGATTGAGCAGATTATGGATACTGTGCAGAGGAATTTTGAGCGAATCGCTTCAATGATGACTGAAGGTATATTTCCGCCGATTCCAACCGGAAACTGCGATTTCTGCAATTTTAAAAATCTGTGCAGAACAACACCCTCTCATAGGATATTAACTAAAGCTCACTCTGACAGCAGAATGGAACTGCTCAGCGGGATGATGAGTATCAGATGAACATTAAGCAGAACCCCTCCGATATGAAGGCAAGAGAGGCGATCCGCGCTGAGAACGAGAGAAATGTATTTATTCAGGCCAGTGCAGGCACAGGAAAAACAACACTGATAGTTGACAGAGTAATGGAACTGCTGAGGATCGGAATTCCCCTTGAGAAACTCGCCGTAGTTACTTTTACAAATGCTGCCGCAGCAGAGCTGCGTTCCCGAATGAGAGAAAAACTACGCTCAATGAAGAATTCAGACGAAAAGCAGTTCCTTGAGGCACTTTCAGCAATATCTGGAGCGTGGATTACGACGATACACGGCTTCGCGTCGAGAGTGCTAAGGGAGTTCTTCAATTTCACCGGAGTAGACCCATCCTTCACAACAACAGAAGGACATTTTTCTCCATCCGAGATATTGCGTGAATGGGATGCATGGCTTCTCAGGCTTGAAAGGGAAAAATTCTGGGACAGCAAAGATGCTCTGGCTCAGCTAGGTACAGACAAAGTGCTTGAAATAGCTCGTGGAATAGAAGAGCGCCGATGGCTGGTCTCAATTGACAATATTGGAGACAGGTACACAGCCCGTTCGATTCTGGATATTTTCGAGGATAAGCATGGTTCCGCGATCGAAGGGATCCTTGATGAATGCAGTGATCATTCCGACAAACTGTTCAGGATTGGGGCAGAGTTCATTGCGGGACTGAAGGATCTTCGAGAGGACCTTTCAGATGATAATTACGAAGAAGTCAGCAAACTGTGTTCCATCATCAAACTCAATGTGGGAAGCGGGAAGAACTGGGATGACAAGGACAGGACGAAAGCAGTTCTTGGTGAAGCGAGAAAAGAATTTATAAGGATTGCTCCTGTTCTTAAATCAGGGAAAATCACTGAACAGACATGGAAATTCGCGAATGCCTTCGCGAAGGAACTACGAAGAAAATGGGACAGTGACAAAAGCAGGCTGTCCTACAACGATTTGCTTTATACCGCATGGAAAACGATTTCCAGCAACGGTATGCTGGCTGAATGTCTTTCACAGAAATTCGAACATATACTGATAGATGAGTTCCAGGATACCAGTTCAGATCAAGTAAATCTTTTTACCGCATTCATTCAGCAGACCGGTATGCTTCCAGAGGGCAGGATTACTATCGTCGCGGATGACAAACAATCCATTTACGGCTGGCGAAACGCGGATATTGAAACCTATCGCGACTTCAGAGAGAAACTTCAGAGCAGTGGTGCCCTTGAAGAGACGATAACCACTAATTTCAGAAGCAGCAAAAAGATAGTGCATTTTGTAAATACTTTCGGAGCAGAGCTGTTCGGACATCAAACTCCTGAGGAGGAAGCCTTCGGTTGCAACTACTCGGAGATAGAACCTTGCCCTGAAGCGATTGAGGGAGTCCCTGTAAAAGTCGTGCTTCTTCCCGACCTGCCGGATAATCTGAAGAAAAGGTTCAATGAACCAGCCTACAAAACCAGACTGCAGGCGGAGTGGTTCACCGCTTACCTGAAGAGCGGATTTGCTGCTGGTGAATCTCCCGGAGATTACGCTCTGCTCGTGCGGTCAACAACTCACCTGCATCATTTCGTCAACGCGCTGGAGAAGGAGGGCATTCCATATTTTGTTGATGCTACAAGAGATTTTCGAGCACGTCCCGAAATTTCCGATCTGAAAGAGCTGCTGAGGTGCTTGCTTTACCAGAATGATATGCTTGCATGGGTGCATACTCTGCGTTCGCTGTTCTTCGGGATATCCGATCCTGTTATCAATAGTGCAATTGAAAATGGCACAACAGGATATATGGATGAGAATCAGAATTGTCCCGAGGAGGTGCTTCAGGCAAACATATGCCTCAGAAGATTCAGGGAATCGGTCGAGAATATTCCTCTTGCTGATTTTCTCTTCGAACTTTTCTTCCAGACCGAGATGATTCCGGTGATCCGGGCGACAGCGTATCAGGAGATCCGGAGGCTTGGTAATCTACAGTACATTCTGGAGGAGGCCCTGTCGGGGAATATTTCGTCCTGTACGGAACTACTCAGTTTTCTGGATGAGGATCTTTCCCCCTCAAGGACCGAAGAGCCGTCAAATGTTCCGTCTGACGGCAGCGCGGTAACATTGACCACAGTTCACAGGGCAAAAGGTCTGGCATGGAAGCACGTTGTTCTGGCCGCTCTGCCGAAAAGGAGTTCCGGACGTTCGGGATCCAGAATTCCGGTCATCTCCTATGATCACGATGAGATAGCCGCATTCAATCTTGGTATTCCCATGGACAGGAAAGATAAATACAAGCTGAAAACACCCTTCTGGCCAGAAATTGAAAAGAAGAATAAGGCAAGGGAAAGCGCTGAGTTAAGAAGACTTCTGTATGTTGCAGTGACAAGACCTAGGGATTCTCTGGTTCTGTTTGCCAGCCCGATGGAAGAACTTGGAAGCTCCCCCGGAGGTATCCTGTGGTTAAGCCTGCAGGCAGCAATTAATAGGGATCCTGAGTGCTGCTTAATTGAAGAGATGGAACAGGTTGATGAATTACCTTCTGTCTCAACTGCCGGATCGATTGGTGTAATGAGCGGGAATTATTCCAATAACAAAGAACAATTGTTTGAAGTTCAGATGAAGCCTGAAAACTGGCAGAGCAGAGGAGCCAGAATCGGTGATGATGTTCACGCTGTTCTTCAGAAAATTGACTTCACCGATCCCCGCGGGTGGCTTTCAGAGCACGATGGATTTCTGAAAAAACTGTATGGTGATGATTTTAATGAAATCCGGGAACTGTCAATGAAACTGTTCGAGATGGACCTTCCTTTCAGCATAGAGCAATCTCTGATTATCAGCAGAGAATATCCATACATTGCGAGTACATGCAACGGAATGGAAAAACGGTATATCGACCTCCTGCTTTCAATAGACAGCGAACTTGTTGTCGTGGATTACAAGACCGATATGTTCAATGGAAGAACCGCGGAACAGGTCGCAGAACAGTATATCGAGAAGCAGCAGCAATACGTTCAGGATGTCTCCAGATTATTTAATCTGCCTGCGCGGGGTTACCTTGTTTTCTTGAGAGAAGGATCAGTATTCAGCATATAGGGGACATGCAGGCTCTGCTGCGTGTCCCCAAAAAGCATGAGGCTCGGTTGTGTCCCCCATAAACCTTAAAGCGAGCAGAATGCCGTAGCGCCCTCCCAGCT
>DAOWAG010000314.1 GCA_030634715.1 Candidatus Aegiribacteria sp.
CTGTGCGGAATTAACAAAGATTTCTACAACGGCCCGAGAGAGTTTCAGTCATATATCGTTACACGAACCCTTATTCAAAGGGTATTGAAAGCAGCCGAATCAGGAATTCATGTACGTTATATAGCCAATTCAGGTGATGGCGAAGCAACACTCCACCCGGAGTTCAATCATAGAATGAGAATGTTCGGTGAAATGCTTGGGGAATGGAATATATCCGGAGTTCCAGAACCGGAAGTTTCAGTTGTTACAAACGGTTCAAGACTGAATACTCCGGGGATAATAGATCCATTTCTGGAAAACAGTATATCACTGATTATCTCCCTGCCCACAGTAGAACCTGAATCATACGGTTTGATAATGGAGGGTGACAGCAACAGAGGAGAAGCGCTGCTGTCCAGGGTGCTCCCTGGTGTTGAGAGAGCAATTGGGTTGAGAGCGGAAGGACAGCTGTCAAAACTCATATTTCACATCTCTCCACCAGAAATCGAGATCATAAGACATGATTTCCCGGAGACAATTGATTATCTCACGAAGCTTGCACGCGGTAACGGACTTGGTGAGATAGAACTCGTGCTATTTCCGACCACAAGCAATCGCTCAGGCTTGATTCGAAATACTTTTGCAGCGGTCGATATGTACAAAGATCTATTCAGACGATACGACGGGCACGTTGTTAATGGCGTGAACATCCGGATGAAGCTTGTCCTGAAGCGTTTTTTTTCAAGCACAGGTGAAATTGCAGACCTTGTAAGGAATTTTAGATTTCCCTGTCTCTGGAACGCGAACTTCTTCATTGCCGCTGATGGAAGTTCAATCTGCTGCAATGACCAGTCCGTTCGGAATCCTCTCGGCAATATTCTCTCTGATTCAATTGCTGCGCTGATGCATTACAAAGAACAGTATATGCCTGGTCACATATGTGCGGGTTGCAATCAATCACCGGAGCGGCTCAAAGGGTCCCCTGAAGCTGTTCTATTTTCCTGTATCGCGAAGATTCGCTTATGGTCAGCTGTAATCCGAAATAGATATTCAGCATCGAATGACATCGGGATTGAAGAAGTTAAACAGATCGACAAGGATACAGATGATGCATTATCTGATCCCATTCTTCCGGAAAACATTGACGAGATAAAAGAAGCATTCAGATTATTATACGATACATATCTCTCATCCGATTTTCAGAAGCCGGATCCATCCTTGATGAGGATAAGCTTCCACAACCTTCTTCCTTCAAGTTTTCTGATAACTGTCAAGAAGAACGGGAAAGTCTGCGGTACACTTACCGTAATTCAAGAGTCTGACGATAGACTCCCGATTAACGAGCTTTTCAACAATGAAATTAGTAAAATTCGGAAAAAAGATTCCCTCATATGCGAATTATCCGGTCTGGCAGTGGATTCTTCACTGACGAAGGGTGAAAGTAGAGCAGTTCTCCTTTCTCTCTTCAGGAAGGCTTTTATCCTGGGTCATGATCTTCTTGGATGTACCGATTTCTGCATGATGGTTAATCCGCACCATTGTGACTATTACCAGAGGGAATTCAATTTTGAAAAGATTGGGCTGATAAGGAAATACGATAAAGTGAACGGGGCTCCGGCAATTCCTTTAAGACTTAATCTTACAAGTGGCGCTGAGCTTTTCAAGATAACCAATCCCTGTCTGTATCAGTATTTCTTTGTTGACGATCATCAGATGATAAAAGAACAGTCTTTTCATGAATTGCATAATCAGAAGAAAATATTTGACATGAAGTACATTGATAGTCTTATTAAAAGCAAAGAAGATCTTCTTACAAATTTGACAGAGGAAGAGAGCGAAATTCTCTGTCGATACTATCCGGAGATGAGATAGGATGGACCTGTGAAGATACTGCTGATCTCCGCCAACAGAGAAAGACATCCCTGGCCGATTCCACCAATTGGAGCATGTTATATAGCTTCAAATCTGGAAAGCTCAGGTTTTGATGTTCAATTACTGGATGTACTCTTTGCTGAAAACCCATCTTCCGCGATTACAGAAAAAATTCACCAGTTCATGCCTGATCTGGTTGGTGTTTCAATCAGGAATATTGACAATGTGGACCAGCAGTCATCCTGTTTTTATCTGACAGGTGTTAAAGAGGAAGTGATCGATCCGGTAAAAAGAGTGACATCCGCGCCACTCGTGATAGGGGGTACAGCGGTCAGTATCATGCCTGAGAGGATCATGGATTTCCTTGGTGTTGATTACGCAGTGTGCGGTGAGGGTGAAGAAACTCTGGTCCAGTTCGCCAGGTATATGGAACAGAATAATGACATTTCATCGATATGCGGTC
>DAOWAG010000428.1 GCA_030634715.1 Candidatus Aegiribacteria sp.
AGGTGAAATCTGTGTCAGCGATTTTCGCGGACAACACCTGCCAGTCGTTTTACCCCTTCAGCGATCTGCTCTTCGCTGGCATAGCTGAAGTTCAGGCGCATGCTCTGAAAGTCATCGTTATCAGGGAAGAAGGCGCTGCCTGGAACGTACGCGACATTCTCATCGACGGCTTTCTGGAAAAGATCGTCTGCGCTCATTCCATCCGGCAGTGTAAGCCAGAGGAATAAACCGCCCTCAGGTTTTGTCCATTTGACTTCAGGCATGTCAGCGAATTCCTTCGCCAGGCATTCCAGCATGATATCTTTCTTTTTGCTGTAAAGCGCGATTGTCCTCTCAAGACCCTTTTCAAGGGCACCGTTCACAAGCATCGCATGTGTAATGGCCTGGTTGAAAGGAGGGGTGCAGAGGTCAACTGCCTGTTTGGCCATCACCATCTGATCGACCAGCCAGTGCGGTCCACATGCCCATCCAAGGCGGAAGCCGGGTAGCATTATCTTAGAGAATGTATAGAGGGAGAGAACCATATCCGGGTCCATTGACTGGAATGTGGCCTGGTGCTCGCCGCTGTATCTAAGCTGTCTGTAGGGAGTATCTTCGACTATCAGGTATTCGCCCTTATGGGCAATTTCAAGAATTTCTCTTCTTCTTGATTCAGGAATGGTTACACCTGCAGGATTCTGGAAATCCGGAATTATGTATATGAATCTTGGTCTGCGACCTTCACGTTCAAGTTTTTCTACGGTTTCCTGAAGTTTCTCAGGTATCATTCCGTGATCATCCAGCTCAACTCCTACAGAAACTCCCTGGTAACTCTTGAAAGCCTGGAGACCGCCAAGGTAAGTAGGAGAACCGGTTATACAGGTATCACCAGGGTTGAAGAATATTTTCGCTACGAGATCAAGCCCCTGTTGCGAGGCGGTTGTGGTTAGAATGTGGTCCGGAGAAGTCTTGATTCCATCGGTCCGCATGATTATCGCGAGATCCTCGCGGAGCCTTACATCACCTTCAGTGGGACCATACTGAAGTGCTGTGGCATGCTCATTCTCAATCACACTGTCAACAGCCGCTTCAACGTAATCCACAGGAAAAGTAGCAGGCGCAGGCAACCCCCCGGCAAATGAGATTATCCCAGGCTTTGCGGTCAGTTTCAGCAGTTCTCTGATAACCGACCTCTTCATTCCAAGAGCGCGGTCTGAAAAGTAATCCTCCCTGTTCACTTATTGACTCCTTTCGGTGACCTTAACGATGTGTTCATATAATATCGTATTATATTCATTGTATGAATATGACCAAATCTGCTGATGTCAACAGACATGATTCAGCATAGCAGATAACTAAGGAAATACATGATACGTATATACCTATGTGGAGGATCCTGATGGTTCGCATTTTGCACAGGACAATCGCCGGTTTCTATCTGGCGTCATTGCTGGTGTTATCCTGCGGCTCGTACGATGATACCGGTGCAGATGCTTCATCTGATCCAGATAAGATTTTACTTACC
>DAOWAG010000071.1 GCA_030634715.1 Candidatus Aegiribacteria sp.
ATATGTTTACGTAAGTATATACGGATGGATCGCCGCCAGGTCCTTCAACAGGAGTAAAAGATCCGTGATAATCAGAGCTTTCAGGCACACCTGATGGAGGTCCGGAACCAGTCATATTCTCCCATATAACCCAGCCGAAATTACCGGTTGCTGATCCGCAACATGGAAATCCGAATTCAATTAGAAGCAGATCATGCCCTGTATTGTTAAAAACAGAAGTTATGAACCATTCCCCCCAGCCGGAACTCGATCCGGAAAGATCCGCAACGTAATCTATCGTCCCACCAGTGTTGTATTCAAAATCTTCCCCGAAAACTGAAAATGATAATACTGTCAGAATGAACAAAAGAAGATACTTCATTTTACACCCCTCTATGCAACCGGTCTGGCATCATATTCTTAATGCGATGAGTTGCTTCCAGTCATCATTATCAGTAATAACCAATTCTTTCCTTGATCGCAATCCCCAGCGATTCGCCGGACTTTGAAGAGCGATATTAGAGAGTGGCCATAATGCGTAAATACAGCCTTGCGCTTCCAAGACCTTCCTTAATCGGGAAACCCGCTGCAGCGTCTGCGTAGAATATTCCACTCGTTCCCCTCATACCTGCTCCGCACCCGACCGGGTATCTCATTGTCTCATCAGGAGTTTCTAATGCCGCCATGTCGCAGAACAGGTACATTCTTGTTTCTGTCTCACCGATGGACAATTCGGGTCTCGCAACGATATACCTGACAGCTCTGAAAGTATTATCAGGGTAGCCGCGCAAAGTCTGCTGACCGCCAAGCTGCCGAAGCAGACCCTCGAACCAGTCCCCCTGCATTACTCCACCTGAAAGAATTTCTCCACCCAGTCCCAAGAATCCTCTGAACCAGTCTCCTCTGATTTCGGTTTCAGCCATTGTCAGAACACCGGAAGTATCCTGTCCGGTTCTGTTTCCGGCTCTGGCTTCAAATTGAAGGTTAATTCCCTGCCACCCCTGTGGTACTCTGCGGCCTGCACGATAGAGGATTCCCGCAAGTCCATAATCGTATTCCTGCCTTGAGCCATCAGGAGGATATCCTCTCCAGATGCCTGCCCCGCCCTTTACTTCCATCATGTACATTTCCCAGATGATGGAGAGGCTGGCCTCCCTGTTAACCCATGAGCTTTCAGGAGTTTCCTGCTGCGCCTCAAGCTCAAGTGAAAGCGGTATACCGAACAGCCAGGGTTCTCTGTATCTGAGACTGGCATTCAATCCTCCCCAGTCGGTCGTTCTGGCTGAAACCTCAAGTTCTCTTGCCGTACCGGCAAGATTCAGAAAAAGGACCTCACCTCCCCCTTCCAGATCATCCCCGTCCCAGCCCATCGCGGCGGCAAAATGACCTGAGCGCCCTTCCTGAAGATTCTGTATCAGAACAAGGTTTCCCAGTTCCCCCAGAAACAGCGCTGTTGCCCCCGTGTGATCAAGAAATTTTAATCGCTCCAGTCTCTTCAGCCATGAATCCACCGCTTCCCTGTCATAGATGTCACCGGGTTTCATACTGAGCAATCTTGTGAAGACTTCAGGACGTGTCCCTGGGGCGCCCTCTATCCTGACCTCCTCGAGAGAGGCATGCCTTCCGGGAACCACATTAACTGCGAGCGTGTCTGCTGAAGAGAAAAAGAATCCGGCGCCAGCGAACGGATAACCTTCTTCAAGATACCATTGCAGGATTCTCTCCTGAAGAACCGCTATGGATGAATCGGACGCGAGGACCATATCTATGCCAAGTTCTGATATGTCCGGAATAGGCGGGCTGCCCCTGAGATCAACTGAAACAGGAAGAGCATTGTCTGATTCAGCCATTATCAGAAGCAGAAGCAGACAGAACATCTAGAAATTCACCGTCCCTTCCAGCCCCGCTCTCTGGGTCCAGTCGCTTCCTGACGGCTTTCTTCCCCAGTAGTAAACTCGTATGTCAAATCCTGAAGATATGCTTTTACCCACCCTTGCCGAAGTTCGCCATGAAAGCCCGGAATCATTGCCGTCAAAGAACCATACGGGAAGGTGATCATCACCGGGGATGTATTCCGCGGTAGCCGTCGCGTAAGCTGTCCACCCTCTCCCCGTTAAGGAGAAATGAGGTCCCGCTTCAAACATATTGCTGCGAAGATCATTGATGACTTCCTCTCGAACATCATAAGCCACCAGGATACCCGGCTCCACTCCGGGAAAAAGCTCAACGGATGGATCGACAGCAATCCGCAGACCCCGGATGTCACGGGGGGAATAGAGCTCTTCCTCTTTTCTCCAGAGTTTACCTGAACATTCGATAACCAGAATCCTAGAGGGGCTGAGCGAAGGCGCTGCTTCAACGGACCAGCTCCTTTCCTCCCTCAGCCCCGATCCGCTGTATGCAATCCTTTCGTTTCTCAGCTTGCCGATAAAAGTCAGTCTTCTGAGAAGTCCGGCATCCCATCGGAACCAGGGGGAAAATTCGATACTGTATCCTCCCTCTTCTTCAGTATCAAATGCACCGATGAGGGAAAGTGTTCGCATACGATTCTCAGCACCACTTGAAGAAAGTCTTAGAACTGTGTTCAATCCGGACGATATACCAGTGGTAGATACGGTTGTTTCAAGAGAAGCAGATATTACTGCGTCACCAGCGCCTCCAGGCTGGTAACTGATATTATAGTCTCCATCAGAATCAGGATAATACTGACCTGTCTCGGAATCATAGCTGTAGTTTCCTTCTCCCTCTCCTGCCCATAGATATATTACATCAAGTGATCTGCTTATCGTTCCGGATCCATTGTAGATGCTCTCAATCCAGACAGATCCGAAAGTACCTCTGACGGATGCTGTGATAGCGTCAGCCTGCAGTTCTCCACCCATATCATATGATGTTGAGGAATGCTCAATACTTCCTCTATACAGCAGAACACCGGTTAGACCGGATCCTTCAAGCCTCGCTCTCCAGACATTGAAAGGACCTGCAGAGGTTCCACCCGAGCGGGAATCATCCTGCAGTTCAAATCCAATCACTCCTCTGCCCGATCCCTTCTCGAGGGACAGGCCGACATAACCGGTCTTAACACTCCCACTCAGGCTGTCACTCCAGGATTCATTTGTGCCGCTCAGTCCCAGGAATGGTTTCAGTGTACCGGACAAAGGGATGGCTGACACTGATAAACCGGATGATTCCCCCGGTTTTATCTGATTCGTATCGTTCCGCTTCAGGTATACACCGCTGAACACAACGCCAATGTTTCCTGGATCGAGGTTTGATAAGGCGCGATATCGCTCCAGTATGCCGCCTCCCTCCATGAATCTTCCGGATGCAGACACAAGAAGTCCCTCTCCACCGATGCTGACCTCGGCAATATTATCCTTTCCCTGATAATCCGGAGGAAGGGACCAGGCGGAGATGGAACTGTCAGCCTCGAGCTCATCAGGAGGTTCATAACCCGATGTTACCAGGACACCTCTCAGACCCAGACCTGGGCCATCTTCCCAGAAATCAAAGGACATATTCCCTCGAAGACAGGTTCCCTCTCTGGTAGTGGCATCAGAATTGAACAGGTTTCCTGTTCTTCCTGACGCAACGGCTTCAAGTTCACAATCGAACGCTTCGAAGCTGTATTCAACACAGACACCGCCGGTCCGGTAACCGCCCGGTATCTGAATGTACTGTCTTGGGAGATGGGTTCCATTTCCCTCTCCCAGCCAGAGATATCCTCCAATCGAAGAATCATAAATGTAATCACCCTGCTCCAATGGAGGTCGATTGAATATTACATTCCAGTCTCCCTGCCCTGGACCTTCGAAAACATAGTGTTCGAGACTGTCCCTGCTGTAACTCCCGTTTCCCGATCCGACATTAGTCGCACCGTCGATCCATGCTTCAGAAGGATCTTCCCCTGCGTTGCTGAGAACATTTACAGCCTCATCTGTCAGAATGAATCCAAGGGGGGATTCTCTGTCATCTTCAGTGAAAAATCCCTTGAATCCAATCTTCAGATCACCTGTTGAATGAGACATGGATGTTGTGACAAGATCTTTTCGAAAACCATCACCTCGCTGAGAGAATGTTATTTCGACTCTCTGGTCCTGTCTTATAAGCCTGTTTGAAGTAAAAGTAATCAATCCCGCGGTGTATTCCATCTCGTAATCAGATGTTGCTCCACGCTCCATGGTTTCACCATCAAGCCAGACCTTTTCACTGCCGGGGACAATCTCCCATCCAGATGTAATATCATAAGGTCCCTGAATACCTTCTTCGGTGAAGAATACAGTTCTCTGCCTGGAATCCCCTGAAGTTCCATATCCGGCGGATGCCAGCAACCGGGAAGAGATACTCCCTTCCAGGTCAACGCCACTGACCTCGCGGTTCCAGACGAGTGGACCTGCCTGCTCAGTTCCGCTTACCCACTCCATATCTCCCAGACGAGCTCTCCAGGAACCTCCATCAACAAGGAAGAAGATCCGGTCAAGCTGCGAGACAAGTTCGGAGGAATACGGACCGGTAGAGAGATTTTGATCCGTAATGCTTCCTGATACGGTTATTCCAGGTGCTGCAGTTCCCTCAACAGTAATTCTGGTTCCCTGGTCCAGTCCTCCCCCATCACCTACGGAAAATCCGATTCTCTTGGATCCTGATATGTAAAGGCCATGTTCCTGAACGGGGCTGAAGGGACGATCGGACAGCAGGTTAACAATCCTGTTCTCAGCGAATTCAATATCGAGTTTAACCGAAGAGGGAATATCCATGGACAGTAGATCAAATTCCAGAAAAACTGTATCTCCAGGCTCAGGATGCGGATCCAACAGAATTCCAGTGCGAAGACCTGAAACCCCTGAAGAGGCGGAAAGCGTATCTCCATCCACGACCGCGATAATAGATCCAGGTTCGATCCAGAGTGAATCAGTCAGCTCTATAAAACCCGATCCATCACTCTCATATTCCATTGTCATGGATGCAGCAAGCATAACTGCGGCAGTGAGTATACTCACCTCAATATCAGGACTTCCCCTCTTCCAGGTGACCAGAGCACATATCTATTTCCATCCGGAGAGCAGGATATTCTTCTGAATCCTCCCCCACCCGGGATTGGAAAAATCTCTTCACCGTAAACTGACAGGATACTGTCACTTCTGAGAACCATCAACTCATCAGCAGAGATTAACCATGCTCCCGGATCAGGAAGTCTATCCGGCGTACTGTACTGATTAAGAAGATATGATTCGGTGTCACTTGAATAGACTGCAAGATTTCCGGATGCGGACAACTGCCCGTTACCTGAGCCTTCAAGCCTGACCAGAATATCAGCTGGTTCTTTCATGGAACAGATTGTACCCTCTGCTTTTGAAACATAGAGAATGGCAAATCCAGCCATGCAGATGTCTCCCGGGCGGCCTCTCGAATCGACAATTTCAGCCGTTTCCCCTGCAACATCAATATGAAAGACTCCCCCTGAAATCTCATCTGAAACGTACCAGCCCCATCTTTCGTCAACACAGAATCCCCCCGGAAGCAGAATATCCGGCAAATCATACTCTGTAACTGTTTCATCTGGATGGTAAACAATCAGGTGCGGCAGTCCGGGCAGAAGAATGTGAACATTTCCCTCCATATCAATCTCAGCGTCAATGATTTCCTCCGGTACGGTCAGATAGCTGATTTCCGGATAAAAAGGTTCCGCCTGTGATATGGGACAGAGAAAGAGAAGAAGAACAGCAAGAAAATGGGGATTATTACCGCACAACGGTAAACGATCCGGTTTCAACTGTGTTTCCAAAACTGAATCTGAAGAAATATACGCCTGAAGCGAGGGAAGAAGCTCCGGTGTACGCAAGAGTAGTTTCTCCATTACCGGTATCCCCGAAATTCACGCTCTCCACGTGTCCACCGGACAGAGTAAATATCGATAGAACGGCGTCTCCCGCATTCGAGTAGAACTGAAAATAGAGAGTCCCGATACATGGTTGAGGATAAAAGGTGAATTCCCCCATTGAATCAGTTACTGATCCGGAGGACACATCAAGATCAAGCCCTGCGAACGATCTGCAGAGAAGCAGAACAGTGCCGGAAGCAGGAAGGGCAACAGCAACATCGTTCGCTGTGCCGGTGTCCATCGTTTCAAGTTTCTCCGCGGTAGCGTCAAACACATATGCATACAGGTCTCCAAGCCCTGAAGCTGTCGCGCGAAAACTTCCTGTCAGTCCACTGCCAAGTTCATAGTATTTCCCCTGAAAGGAAGACATATGCTCCCCATAATCCGTATATGGATCGCTCAATACCTGACCGGTATAATCCAGACCCCGTCTGTTACCTGGATTTGTATTGTCGTAATCAGAAATTCTGAATGCTTTCCATCCGTATCTGCCATCTCCGAAATCAGGATCATCTATCCAGCAGGCCAGCATCCAGTCCTGAAGAATAGAATTCATATCAGGATCAATTCCTGTAACATCGCTGATAGCCTGCTCCAGACCAGAAACTCCGCGTCCTGACGTTCGAAGAGACCGATAAAGGAAATCAGTGCCGCCGTAGTTTTCATAAAGGTACGAGATGAAGAGAAATCCGGCGCCGTATCCGGCAACGTATTCGATGCTGCCCCATGG
>DAOWAG010000299.1 GCA_030634715.1 Candidatus Aegiribacteria sp.
GGATCTGCGGTGTAGTTAGCCTGATGAGCGGTCTGTTGCATGCGTCTTTCAACCATACTCTCTTCAGTAAGTATCTCAAGTTCCGTTTTCTCTGTTCGGTGGAACGGGCATTCAAGAGACCAGGAGAGGGTCCCGTCAGCCTTGTAGGAATACATTATGTACTCTTCGCTGGACACATCCGACAATAAGACAACTCCCTCTGAATTGCAGGCCATAGGATAGGGAGTGATTATTGATCTGCCGAAGTCGTTGGGTGTAAACGATTCCATATCCTCCCTATAGATCACTGTGGGTTCTGATGTACTTTCAGACCAGAGGGCTGTCTGGTAGCCTATAATGGTACTCCCATCATCTGAGCGAAATATCATTCTCATTCCAGCAATACTGCCTTCATTCATCAGATACATGACCCCTGGATTTGCCATCGTGAATCCGTGCAGATCAGCATACGATTCGAGACCAGGTTCAAGAATCCTTATAATTCCAGCACTCAGGTCTGAAACTGCTACAGAGCCAGTGTTAGATATGGATATCGCCTGAGGCCACTGGAATTCACCTGGACCGCTTCCGGAGCCTCCGGTCCAGGCAATAAACTCACCATTATCCGCGATGACGGTAACTGTTGCACTTACTCCATCGAGAAGAGCTATCAAACCTCTGTCAGAGGCATCAATATCATCGACGGTAACAATACCGTAATCGTTCATAAGATCCACCGAGATCGTATCCGATACAATAATCACGCTGTCAGCTGGCGCCATTATCGTGTCCTCTAATCTACGAGGCACTCCAGCTGAACCGATCTCCTCACCCGATCTGCAACCTGCTGAGGTCATAATACATACACCGGCAAGCAAAAGGAAAGTATTTCTGCATTTCATTGTATTCTCCCGAATTCAAGATCATTCATATATAATATTCATATAAACTATTGCATCAGATTTTGTGATTGACAAGCTGGTTTCCGCAGGCTCGAAGACTATCTGTCTGATCCAGCAGTTCTTCCTACCCCTGATGAACTCACAGACTTTGACTGCAGCATCGAGATACTGTGAATTATTCAGAACAATGGAAGGCCTCGTCAGGGTAGCTATCATCAGTCCGTTCCAGTCAGCCAGGAGCTTTTCATCCCTGTATAGCCTGCCGACTTTCTCTCGAGAGGAGGAGAGTTCGCCTAATGGCGGTTACGGTATCCTGCAACTCCCCTGACGAGGTTAATACAACCGAATCGTGCTCCAGGGTTAGATGGAGTATGCTCCTGCGATTATATAATGTACCGGCTTCGGTAAAGTTCCCGGATTCAGTAATGTTCCAGGACTCAACTGTTGCTTTCTAATTGAACATCATGCATTATGCAATTAGAAGAAACAGGTGTGAATTAAATTCTTCTGGAGGTAAAAATGAAAGATTGTCCCTTCTGTAATCCGGATGATAACAGGATACTCTGGAGAGATGAAAATGTTTATGTGATAAGGGACCTGCATCCGGTCTCGCCTTCACATACTCTGATTATACCTTTCAGACATTTCGCCAGTATTTTTAATGCTACTGTTGAAGAATTGTCTTCGATAGCAAAAGCTCTAACTATCAGAAAAGAACAGCTTGAGCAAAGTCTGGCTGCTGACGGGTACAATATTGGTGTGAACGAAGGAACAGCTGCCGGTCAGACAATTCCTCATGTCCATATCCACCTGATACCGAGGTTCGAGCGCGATGTTGACGATCCAAGGGGTGGAATCAGGGGAGTAATTCCAGAGAAGAAGTCCTATCCCAATACGTGATTCTTATCAGGTATTTATCGCAATTGATTGAATGAGATTAGCGGGGCTAATAACGGATTGTGTAGTGAATCTCCAGTGTTGGCTCCAGATCACCATGGATTGTAGACCTGCTCGTTCCTTCGACATACAGATCAGAACTGAAGAGGTACTGAGCACTGACAGTTCCGGGATCGGCGGAGAACACATCGTTCTGGTAGGATACGTAAAGGTTCTGGAGAACGTATTTTCCAACATTCAGTACAAGGCTTGTAGTATCGGAAAGAAGCTCTGGAGATATCTCGAATGTATCAAGACCAATCTCATGCCTGAGATTCCGGGCAATAAGGCTTCCAAGCATCGTCTGAGCTACGTTTTCAACCTCGGATCTCAAAGCACTGGAGTTCATCTGCTGCATCTCGCTGTAGGTGACTCCGACCGCCAGCAATGTAAGAATATCCTCCTGGGACACCTGACCTGAGGGACCCTGACCGGTAAGGATTACCTCGGGATTCTCAAGGTCTCCCGATATCAGCACAGTAAGCACGTACTGTTCGTGACTGATTATGCTGCGCATAAGTTATGGTGCGAATCGCTTATTTTGTCTTGCGACGCCCAGCAGTACCATGCGAATACCGTGATGTATCTTAAAAAATCACCTCACAATTCCCTTCTCCCGCAACCACCCCACAATCTCCCCC
>DAOWAG010000212.1 GCA_030634715.1 Candidatus Aegiribacteria sp.
CAGGAGACTTTTACTGAACTGATATACCCATCCGATATTGTAATCCATTCGACCGGTCACGCTCTTCCCGCCCCCGAACCCCTTGATACCGGTAATACAGGTCAGGAACAGTGGGAATCCGTTCTGGTCTCGGTCTCAGATGTAACTGTAACTGAAGATAATCTTGGATATGGCGAATGGGCAGTTGATGATGCTTCCGGTGAAATACGGATCGACGACCTTGGTGATTACACTTACTCACCAAACATTGGTGATACATTCGCGGAAATCATCGGAGTCTGCTGGTACAGCTTCGACAACTTCAAAATGGAACCAAGGAACGACGACGATCTGATCGAATAAGGCAAAAAAGGGGACATGCACTCTAAGGTGCGTGTCCCCAAAAACTAATCTCCGCTCTCTTCCGAAATGCTCCAGCTGACGGTGTTCACTCCCACCTGCAGTAAATATCTCAGATTATCTTTCTGAACGGCGGGTGGCAGGAATTTCGCTCCGAATGGCGCAAGACATAGAAGATCTACAGGATCAGGAAGTTCATCAACAAGCAGGTCAATGTGAGGTGTGGGTACCGGATCAACAGGATATTCGGCCATCTTTGACAGCAGCAGCTCTCTCAGCTGATCCCATTCCATGTCCTCGCAGCTGAATCCGGCTGCCATTTTGTGCCCTCCAGCGTTTTTGAACACGTCGCCCATACTTATCAGAAAACCGGCCATGTCCCAATCACCGAATGAACGGGCTTCTCCAACGAGTTTTCCGCCCTCCCGAGGGGAAACTATCAATGTCCCTCTCCGGGTCACTCTGCTGAGTTTGCTGGCAAGAGTTCCTCCCATGCCGTCAGGGATTTCATCCATGTATACAAGCGTCATTCCATACGCTGACGCCTGGTCATCTCTGTTCCTGAGGGCCTGTGTAAATATGTTTGACAGCAGATAAGCCCTGTGACGGCTTTCCTTCTTCATGAGATTCCAGATAGACTTGCAGCTCCTGTAATCTTCATCCATCATGAAATCAAGCATGATTCCGATTCCGGAACCCTTACCTTTTCCGACAGTCGATGTGATCTCCTGCCGTATCATGGATCCGGTCCAGGCCGATTGTCTCGAGGGCCACAATTCAGCAAGTATCTTCATCCCGCCTTTGAGCTTTTCACTATCGATCTTCCTGAACTCCTCAAGGAGATACCTGTTCCAGCCAAGCAGGGGTACTCTGTCTGAAACAGTTCCAAGAGCTACAGCAATAAGAAGTCCAGGGTCATTCTCCCAACCGGGGTAGATCGATATCAGGGCAGCATACAGCACTCCGCAGCCAGCCAGATATGTGGCGGGAGGTCCGGTTCTCTGAGGGTTGACCATGCCATGTGATTCAGGCAGAGGAGGGTTGAGTGTGTGATGGTCGGTAATTACTACTCTGGCGCCCTTATCCAGAGCCCACTGCACACCGTGTACTGCAGAACATCCATAATCGACCGTAAGCAACAGATCACCTGACTGAAGATGTCCCTCCATAAGCCTGGGAATGAGGCCGTAATCGTCCGACGAGGGTTCAGGCATGATTGGAATGACTTCAAAACCCTCTCCCTCGAGAATTCGCATTCCAACGTAGAGCCCCGTAATGCCATCCATGTCATCGTGCCCGTAGAGGACAATCCTGCCTCCGCGATTCTTCAGATCGCTGAGTTCGCGGTGGAGGATGTCAATATCGGGAATCCCGTCAGACCAGTCCGGTCTATCGGGCAGCCACTCTTTAATGGGATCAGGAGATTCTGGAAAGCGATTCCTGAGAATAGAGCAAGCCAGAGGCGTAACGTTACACCTGCCCCGATGTCTTACGGGACCATCTTCAATGGAACGCATCTGTTAACTCCAACAGCCTGAATTATGTCGGTAGAACCGACTAATTATAAATACAACAATATAGCCTTATCCCTGAGAGCAGCTTTGTCAACCTTCAGAAATTCCATACTGACGGCATACCTGAAACTCTCATATTTCAGGCGGGCCTGGCAGCCCGCACTTGAAACCTGTCGGATATCTTCGTAAACTTGGTGTATGAGGATTCAATCAGCACTTTACAGATTCATCTACGTATTCCTTCTGCTGCTCTTCGCGAATGAAGCTGAAGCAGCATTTGAGCCTGTTTCGGAATCTCCATGGTTCCAGGGCGGAATTGCTTCAAGCCTCTTCCCCAGAACACCACTGGTCATAATGGTTAATCCGGCCTGTCTCGGGCTTCTTGAAGGACACGGAGTCGCTGCCTCTGCATCGCGGCCATTTGGGTTGCGCGGTCTTGACCGAACGGCAATAGCTGGTGACTGGATGTTCAGAAGGATCGCTGTGGGCGCCGCCCTCTCTCTTTCTGGAGATGAAAGCTATACAGAAGGAACCGCTGTAGCCGCTGCTGCTTATAGAATCATGAACGGCGTCGTTCTCGGAGCGGATATCTCTATCAGAAATCTTCAGATAAGCGGTTACGGCAGAGCAACAGGAGTTTCGACGGACATCGGTGTGGTCTGGTCTCCCATAGAAGGTGTTTACTCTACAGTTCTGTTCAGAAGTGTCATTCGAAGTGATCTGGGTGATTCCGGGGATCCGGCTTCTCCCCGATCTGTTGAACTTGCTATCGGAGTAGTCCCTGTAGACAGAGTATCCCTCGGCATTGGAGCAGGCAGACAGGAAGGTCTTGATACAGAATTCAGTTTTCATACGGCATTCTCCCCGCAATCCATCATCAGCCTTGGGGCGGGAATTATTACAAATCCTTCGAGATTCTGGGCGGCTCTGTCCATCTCGGTATCACCTGTCAATGTGGAATACGGTTACGGAGAGCATTCTACTCTTCCAGGAACCCATTCAGTTGCTTTATGCTTGGGCAATTGCGCAGCGGATCCACCCGCACTCAGTTTTTCTGACAGCAAGCAGGAGGAGACTGCAGCACCTGAATTTCCGCTGAATATCAACACGGCATCAGAGGAGGATCTGGTTCTTATTCCGGGGATAGGACCGGGCAGAGCTTCGGCTATATCCGCCTGGATGAGGCAGAACGGACCTGTCTCATCGATAAACGAGCTCGACGATATCCCCGGCATTGGGCCGTCACTGATGGAAGTGCTCAGAGAGTTTCTGGTGGCTGAGTGAAAAGTATTCCGATATTCTTCCTGCTGCTGTTTTTCTCAAGCACGGTTTTCGCATTCGAGGGAGACGTAAGAGTTCGGCTTCAGCGAAGGTTCCCATCCTGCCGTGGAACTATCGAGAATTACTACCTTGGTGACGAATTCCGTTTCCATGACATATTC
>DAOWAG010000156.1 GCA_030634715.1 Candidatus Aegiribacteria sp.
AATTTGAGCCTGATGAATACGAACTGGTACGTTAATCAGCTCATAGATCGAGATTCACTTCTTCTTGACTACAGAAATTTGGGTCTTGTTGATTCTCTGAGACCGGTATTCATCTGGGGTCCTCACTATTTTCATGTGAATGCCGATCTTGAACCGGAATATTCTCCCATCGATGGCGAGATTCTAAGAACATCATTCAACCAGGCATGGCCATGGGCTATTACTGATGACAGACTGGCTATTGCTTTTCCAACCGAAGGTCTTGCGAATCAAGGCGCTCTTTCAATGCAGGATCTTGTTCTTCTTGAAATGCTTCGGAGGAAACCTGTACACGGCAGGGAAATATATTTCGCCGGTACAGTAGCAAGGGACAGCAGGCAATTCCTTGAGAGTTACCAGGAAATGGAAGGAATCGCCTTTCGTGTGACGGAATATCCTGTAGTTGATGCTGTTAATTCTGATCGAGGATGGCAGCTGATGAATGAATATCAGTTCACAGGAGTATACGATCCGGAAATCTATAAGTGTGACCAGACTGTGCAGCTCCTTCGGAACTATGTATCAGCCTATCACCAGCTTGCGTATCATTATCTTTCTGTAGGAGAAGCGGACAGCGTTATGATGGCTCTTGATGAAGCGGAAAGACTCTTCTCGACCCTGCCTGATGAATGGGCTGAGATACTTCCTTCAAGAACGGGAATTGTAACCAGACTGGTCGACGGAATATATGGGCCGACTGCGGCGAGAGATACACTGATTGCCCTTTCGCGCGAAGTTATTGAATCAGGTGAAAGATTGGGAAAGCAGGACCTCATTAATTTTGGTCGTGTTCTCTCTAATATGGCCACAGGTCTTGATGGCTCACTCGGTTATCAACAGAAAATCGAATACGACAACCTTTTCAATGCGCTGGATGACGGCTCCATTCCTTTTGCGTGGCTGAGAGTGGAAATGTCTCTGATGTTTACGTTTACAGATTTCATTGGAGCATGGAGAGTTCTGGATAACATGACAGTTCCGTCTGATACAGTATCCCTGCAGCTGGCTGAATTAGCTCATTCAACTCTTTTAAGACTGGCAGAGACAACACCTATCAATTCCAGGATAAATCCTTTTGAGAGTGGAATATCAATAATATTCGATTATATGGACACATCCAATCCAACTGAATTCCGGATTAGATCAGATGTTAATCCCGGTGATATTATTGAGAGCATGATTGCCCTTGTTTCAAGAGGAACGACTATGTCAGCTGTCTCTGCAGGATTATTAATTGCGAACCACATGGATGATGATGTCCAGGCATCGATAATCCAGACATTCGCGGAAAGGATCCTTGAGGATGAACTCAATGTGTCTATGGGGTGGGCTGAATGGTATATCACCGAGAGTAACAGAGTTTCGCCTGAGGCTGTCGCCTGGATGGCAGCAAAAGCAGGACGCCCATCAATGATGTATGTCGCTCTTTCGCGAAGTGAGATTGTCTCTCAGGCTCTTCTTGATGAAATTCTTGCAGCTCCCGAATCGTACGCTGCGTCAATTCCAGATCCCGGAAACGCTTCTGGAAGGTATTCATGGGTCAACACTCTAACAGGGGGTTCCTGATAATGGATATTCACGCCACAACTGTAATAGGCATCGTTCGTAACGGAAAAGCAGCTATGGCTGCTGATGGTCAGGTAACTCTTGGTGAGACAATTGTAAAAAGTACAGCGCGTAAAATTCGTAAATTGTATTCTGGAACCGTTCTTGTCGGATTCTCTGGCACCGGCGCTGATGCATTTGCGCTTGTTGAGAGGCTTGAGGAAAAACTTGAAGCTGCAAGAGGCAATCTCCCTCGCGCAGCAGTTGATCTCGCAAGGGAATGGAGAACTGACAAGTATTTGAGGCAGCTTCAGGCTTTGCTTGCTGCTGTGGATAGGGAACATGCCCTCATAATTGGTGGCTCAGGTGAAATCGTTGAAGCAGAAGATGGTATTGTATCCGTTGGTTCCGGTCAGGCGTATGCACTGGCCGCTGCCAGAGCGCTTGACAGGCATACAAAGATGGGACCCTCCAGAATGGCAATGGAAAGCATTTCGGTCGCATCAGGAATCTGTATCTACACCGGTGGCGACATTCAGGTCGAGGAGCTTTCTTAATGGACACTATACTTACGCCGGCTGAAACCGTTCAATGGCTTGACCGGTATGTAATCGGTCAAGACAATGCCAAGAGAGCTGTTGCGATTGCCCTCCGAAATCGTTACCGAAGACGGAATACTCCAGAAGACATTAGATCTGAAATATATCCAAGCAATCTGATAATGATGGGTCCTACTGGAATAGGGAAGACCGAGATAGCCAGAAAAATCGCTGATCTTACCGGAGCTCCATTCGTAAAGGTAGAAGCAACGAAGTACACTGAGACCGGTTATGTAGGCCGCGATGTTGAATCAATGGTAAGGTCGCTGGTTCGCAAGGGAGTGCATATTGCTGCGGAAAACGCCCGCAGAAGCAGAGAAGCGGAAGTGAACGACAGAGTTACCGCCAAACTGATCGAAAGTCTTCAGAAATCAGATTACAGTTCAAAAACGAGTATCGAACTGAAGAGTATGCTTGAGAAAGGTCTTCTGGAGGATACCGAGATTGAACTTATCCTCTCTGAGAATACAGCGCAGATGGAAATATTCCCGATAATGCCGGGTGCGGGTTTTGATAATCCAGCAGGTGAGAATCTTAAAAACCTCATGAACAAAATGATTGGCACCAGAAGAAGGCGCAGTAAACTACCGATATCCAAGGCGCGTTCGAGACTGCATGATGATGAGATGAGAAGACTTCTTGAAGGAAGCGGTCATATTGAGCAAGGTCTTCAACTCGCTCAGGAAGAGGGAATTATTTTCATTGATGAGATAGATAAAATAATTGGTTTCAATGAGAGTAAAGGACCTGATGTCTCCAGGATGGGTGTTCAGCGTGATCTTCTTCCTGTAGTTGAAGGTTGTACTGTTCAGACGCGCTGGGGGCCGGTAAAGACAGATCATATACTCTTTATTGCTGCAGGAGCTTTTCACGGATCCAGCCCGTCAGATCTGATTCCCGAACTGCAGGGCAGATTTCCAATGAGAGTTACGCTGGATCCTCTTTCTGAGGAGGATCTTCTCAGAATTCTAATAGAACCTGAGAATTCCCTGCTGAGTCAGTACACCGCTCTACTTAAAGCGGATGGAGTCTCACTACGATTAAGTAGAAAAGCATCCGAAATAGTCGCGAAAACAGCAAATTATCTTAATGAGGAGACGGAAGATATAGGAGCTAGAAGATTAAGGCCTGTATTAAGTTATCTTCTGGATGAGCAACTGTTCGGAGCACCTGATCTCTTTCAGGGTAAAGCAAGTATTACAGGTAAGACTGCAACTGCAATTCTTGCAGGCCTTGCAGATCAAAGAGAAGATGGTAATTATATACTCTAACTACTCAATAGAAAGGCTGATGTTAATTAATGCATCGATCAGTCAATGAGGTTGCATACAAGATCGTTTACTACGGACCAGGTCTGTCAGGCAAGACAACGAATCTGAGAAGGATTCGTGACATTATCACTCCTGAGCACAGAGGACGCCTTGTTACATTATGTACGCGAGGAGAGCGAACAGTCTTTTTTGATTTCCTTCCGATCAATTTCGCTTCCGTTGGAAATGATCGCATAAGACTTCATCTATATTCAGTTCCGGGACAGGCCTATTACTCACTCAGCAGGCGCGTAATACTCGATGGAGCCGACGGTATTGTCTTTGTTGCCGACAGTCAAACCGAACGGCTGGATGCGAACCTTGACAGTATTGAAGATCTGGAAACCAATCTTGAATCATACGGTATGGATATGTCACAGTTACCAACGATATTACAGTTCAATAAACGTGATCTTCCATCTATTGTTCCCATTGATGAACTTGAAACGCAGTTGAATCGACATAATTGGACAACAGTTGAATCTGTTGCTATAGGTGGATCAGGACCGGTAGAAACACTTAAGCTGATGTCTTCTGTTATCGCCAGACAGCATGTAGCCCTGCTATCCCGAACCTGAGCAATCAGCAATCTACCAGCAATATCAGAATACTCAGTGAAATACAGTTGAGATATGTCAATTAATAAATATTTCATTCCTGTTGCTTTATCATTATTGCTTGCAGTCGCAGGCGGACTTCTTTTCAGAAGCTTGTTCTC
>DAOWAG010000391.1 GCA_030634715.1 Candidatus Aegiribacteria sp.
AAACCACACACCAATATTACTGCGTTACCAGCTTGAGGGGTAGGTCTGCGTTTTGATGTATTAAGAGAATGTTCAGCATTCACTCATGCTTGACAGGACAGATTTGCCATGCGTATTCCCGCGACAGACAGAGTAATGAAAGCCAAGCCCTCCTATTTCTGGGTTCGAATCCTTTCAGGGGTACTAATAAAATGGAGCCTGTCACTATCTAAATCAGTGGCCAGCTTCAAGCCAATTTCTGCCTTTTCCAGTTTCAACGATCAGAGGTACATCAAGCCGATAAGCGGATTCCATTTCTTCCTTGATTATAGCTGCTATTTCCCCTGCGTTTGCCACCGGGGCAGTAGCAACAAGTTCATCGTGAACCTGAAGGACTAGACCTGTATCGGGAATATCCCTCAGTCTTTCATCCACTCGAAGCATTGCCAGTTTTATGATGTCAGCAGCCGATCCCTGGACTATTGTGTTGACGACCATGCGCTCCATCGTATTGCGAGTGGAACCCGTTGCGGATACAAAACCCTTGAAATTCCTCTTTCTTCCGAGGATAGTCCTCGTTTCGCCTGTTGCTTCAGCATCGGCAATACATTTTTTGAAGAAGAATTCAAGCTCAGGGTATGTGGCAAGATATCTGTTTATAATTCCGGAAGCCTCTCCCCTGCTGATATTCAATCTGTTGCTCAGACCCCATGGGCTTATTCCGTACAGAATTGAAAAATTCACTTCTTTTGCTTTTCTCCTGTGTTCAGGAGATTCGTCTCCAAACAGCGCCAATGCTGTTGAACTGTGAATGTCCAGATTCTTACTGTAGGCATCCCTGAGATTTCCGGGACCGGCAAGATGGGCAAGTACACGCAGCTCAATCTGTGAATAGTCGGCTGTTATGAAGAGATTCCCTTCAGTTCCAGGTACGAAACACTTTCTGACTTTTCTACCCTGACTTGTTCTGATCGGAATGTTCTGAAGGTTCGGGCTGCTGGAACTGAGCCGTCCTGTAGAAGTAACTGTCTGACTGAAACTTGTATGCACAAGCCCGTCCCTGTCAGAGATATATAGAGGGAGTTTCCCTATGTATGTATTAAGCAATTTGGAAAGTTCTCTGTGCTCAATGACTATTTCAACGAATTCATGCTTACCCCTGAGTTTTTCCAGAACATCTATACTGGAAGAATGTGCTCCCTTCCGGGTTTTTTTTACCGGAGAAAGCCCGAGAGTATCAAACAGGACTGCTGAAACCTGCGCTGGACTGCTCAGGTTCATCGGATAACCGATCATGTCTGAAGCGCTGTTTACAAGTGTTCTTATTCTTGCGGAGAACTCATCGTTGAGTTCTTGCAGGGATTCCAGGTCAATTGCCACACCCCGCTTTTCCATGTCCGCAAGTACTTTTACCAGAGGTAATTCCAGTGTATCATAAAGTTCAAGGAGCTGCGGATCCTTTTCAAGTTCGGTTCTGAGTTTTCCCGAAAGCTGAAATGCTGTCGCGGAATCACAACCGCAATATTCAGCAACTTTCTGTGTATCGACCTCAGCGAGTGTTTTCGCATTACCAAGCACAGTGGCGTATTTCATCATGTGCTTATTCAACCAGATATATGATAGTTCCGAGAGTGAATGAGATTGCCTTTCGGGCATAAGCAGGTAATCCGCTATCATGGGATCAGCGCTTATCTTCCGTATATCAATTCCGATGGATTCAAGTATGTGAATATCGTACTTGGCGTTCTGCGCTGCTACATTCTTCCCCTCCAGCCTGGTATTCAGTATCCGGACAACATCTGCAA
>DAOWAG010000051.1 GCA_030634715.1 Candidatus Aegiribacteria sp.
AGGAAGTACTCGATCGGATTCAGACTCGTCCTCAGAATATCATCACATTTCAGCACAACTGTCTGACAGATCGACGCAAGAGATTGAACTGCCTCAAAGAGCAGTCGGGATTTCCCAATTCCCGCTTCACCGTAGACCGAAGTAATTCCAGCGAAGGCTCCCTGTTCCAGAGGAGAAACACGATTGATGATATAGTTTAATTCCTCGGACCGACCGACCATTACTCCTTCATGAATGCTGCTGATTCCGCTGCTCTGACAGTACAGGAGTCTCCGGGCTTTCGTTTTATCAGTTTTGCCCCTCAGCAGCAAGTTAGTGTTATCACTCCAGACATAATCATTACCCGCTTTCTCACATGTATCTTCGGCAACAAGTATTTCACCCCAGTCCGCTTTGAATAAAAGCCTCGATGCTGTATTAATGGTATCCCCATATACTGTATAGGTACACCTTTTGGAGTTCCCTGTCATACCCGCATATACTGTTCCTGAAGCAATTCCTGCTCGGATACAGCTGCAGAAATCGCCTTTAATCAACTCGCTTGCGAAACTGCACGCACGCGCGGAATTATTCTCCCATGAAACTGGCGCGCCGAATAAAACAAGCATAACTGGATCATCAGAGGTAAAATGCAGACCGCACATGTAACCACCATAAAAAGAAGTTGCTTCAAGAATGTTTTCCACATAGCGATTCAAACTGTCGCATTTCCCGGTTCTCAGTGACAGAAAGACGGGAGTGATTTCTCGAAATTCTCCTGTTAGTTTACTTGAAATGATGAGGTCAGGAACAAATTGAGCTGCAACTCTCCTTTGAATCTTCTGTAAATTCAGTTTGCTGATTTCATTCATGTTCCAGTGAAGGTGCTTGATATTCTCAGATTTTTTGCATCCTGTAAATTCGAGGAAACTGGTATCAATTAACAGTTGTCCTGCGTCTCCCCGTTTAGATAGAACGGATGCTTTCGATATTGCTTCTCCCCTTATATAATGAATCAGCCTCTCTCTTCCTGCTATTCCCCATTCTATGGATCCATGCGCCAGAATTAGCGAAGCGGATACATTCCAGGTGCCGAATCTTGTTCGTCGCTCAAGATTCTGTTCGAAGTAACTCAGCAAAGAATTTGCCGAATTGTAAGCAGCTGCCGGGGAATATTCAGGAAAAACCGCAATAATGGAATCTCCTTCAAATTGCGCTATTAAACCGCCTCGACTGTAGATTTCGTGTATTGATCTTGAGAAAATTCTACCAAGAATCTGTGAGAGGATTTCCGCACCGGTCTTTCCGTGCTCCATAAGTTGTTCTGTCATCGATGTAAAACCGGAAATATCAAGGTGCAGTATACAATTGGTGCTGGCAGATGATCTCTTCCCACTGAGAAGAAGATTCTGAACAGGACGAGGAATTACGTTAAGCAGCTTATTCTCTCATGTCCAGGTAGATCAGGACGTTTTTTAAACTCATAATTATTTACCTCTGACATTCAGGTAAGGGTGGTTCCAGAATAGATAGCGTGTCAGCAATACAGCTGTACAGATATGCCCATGCTTCAGGATGAGAATCACATAGAATAATGAGAGCTTGAATCTCATGACTGTCCGGTTTTATTGCATGAAGGCTGTCACAGGTGGGCAGCATCCAGTGACGAGCCATGATTCCTGACCATTCCCGCAGTTCTACTAAATCATTTTCGGGGATAGATGTATATGAATCAGGCTCATCACAGGCTGTGATGAGCAGTACTAATATCGCAAGATATAGCCCTATTCTATGCAATACTCTCATATCACTCCTGTTCGATTAAGCACCCTTGCAGTATAGTCGAACAGTGACAATCCGTACAGTCTGCAGGAGGTTCTATGAAAAAAGTCGCATTGCTTCTCTTGTTTGTCGTTTCTATCTGTATTGCTACAGGATACGGCCGCAATAAAGTCCAGATAGGAGAGCATGACTGGTGGGAGATTCGGGCAAGACATTTTACTATTTACTTTCCACAAGGTGGAGAGGTTCCTGCTGAGACTCTCCTTGTGCATACTGAGAGAGCCTTACTGGAACTATCCGAACAGTTTAACTACTTACCTGAGAATAAGATACCTATTGTTCTCTACATATCTCCAGGCGATTTTCGACAGACAAATATTAATCCATACGATATCCCGCAAGGAGTGGGAGGGTTTACTGAGTACTTCAAGGGGCGTGTTGTAGTACCTTTTACTGGATTCTGGTCTGAATTCCGTCATGTGATTGCACATGAACTGAACCACGCATTCATCTTTGATATGATTTACAAACGCTCCCTTCTGGAAGTAATCATGGCCAGAACACCTCTATGGCTGATGGAAGGACTTGCGGAATTCACATCATCAGAATGGGATGGTGCATCTGAAGCAGAATTCAGGGATATGGTAATTAATAATCAGATAGTATCCATTGATGAACTGTCCAGACGAACAGACTACATTGTTTATCGACAGGGCCAGGCAATCTATCACTTCATGTTTGAGCGATATGGAGAGGATGTCTATCTGGAATTCGTACAAAACATCAGGAATGCAAAAGGGCTTGAAGGAGCGGTTGATGCTGCTCTTGGAATGTCAGTCGCGCAGTTCAATGAAAGATTCCAGGAGTGGGCGCGCGAAACATACTGGGCTGAACTCGGCTACTGTGAAAGTCCTGATGACATTGGTAACCCCATTTACATAAACGGAGATCGAATAGTACAGAATGGTTCAGTGATCTCATCCGATGGCGGATTGATTGCAGGCGTTGAATGGTATCATTCCAATCTTGCAGTCGCAATCAGGTCAACACTTACGGGAGAACTTGAAAGCAGACCTTTCGTTTCCGGTGGATTTTCTGATGTTGAAGTGTCTCCGATGTACCGAGTATGCAGCTTTTCTCCAACCGCGGACTCGATTGCAATTGCGGTGCAGTATATCTCTGGAGACCGTTTAATCGTATACTATAATGACGAAAAGGTGCAGCTTCCTTTCGAGATGGATCTTGTCCGCGATCCTGCCTGGTCACCATGTGGCTCCTACATCGCGTTTACCGGCATGAATCACGGAGAACTCAATATCTATGTCTGGAACCTTCTTGAACACTCGCTGAGTCAGATATCTCATGATCATATCGGAGAGCGGGATATATCCTGGAATGAAGATGAAATTCTCTGTGCTGTAGAAATTGAACTGGAAACTACGGCCATACGTGGCTATAGTCTTGACGGATCCACTAGAACATTATTTTCTGATTCTTCCGAGATCAGATACCCGATTTCTGTTCCGGGCGGAGTACTGTTCATGTCGGACATGAATGGTTATCCCGACCTTTACCTTCTTCATGAATCCTCAGGTGAGGTTAATCGCCTTACTGCACTTTACAGAAGAATCTCCTCTCCAAGCTGGGCGGATTCAGCTGATATCCTGACATTTGTGTCGAGCGACTGGAACGGGAATGGTGTGTTTCTGGCATACAACATTCTCGATAGAGAGATAATCTTCAGTGAACCCGGATCACTTACGGTATCATCTGGAATGACGGAAAACGAAACTGTCTCTGAAGATGTATCCGAAGACTTTAACAATCTCGAGATATTTCCGGATAGGACTGCAACGGATTCAACAGAAAAAGATGAAACTGGAATAGAAGCAGCGGATTGTGATATTGAAGAACGAATAGAGATAGCGGCTGTATCAGACGAATTCGCTGATGGTGAGTCCGAATGCAGTATTGCTCCTTATTCACCAAGATTATCTGTGGATTACGCAAGCGTTGTTGCTGCGTATGACTCATACCTTGGGCTTGCTGGATACACTCAGGTAATACTTAGCGACATACTTGCCCATCACAGGATTATAATTAACATGAATCTGAATGGAGGCAGTCTAAGCGAAATAGATACTGCCGTGTATTATGTTTACCTTCCTCGCAGGATGGATTTTGGTGTTGGTATCTTCCGTGAATCCAACCGTTATCTATTCCATTTTTCTGATGAACACGAAGAGGGTGTCAGAGATATCGATTTTGGTGGATTCGGAGTTGTGAGTTACCCGTTCAGTCCTTCTTCCAGAATAGACTGTTCGCTGAGCTATCGAAGACTGACTAGAACCGGTATCTGGAATTCATCGGTAGATCTTGATGAAGATATATTTTCAATCAATGCCGGCGCGGTAATTGATAATTCATTGTGGGGTAGTGTCGGTCCTCGCGCTGGTCAAAGGTATTCAGTTCGAGGGGAATTTGCTCCTGGAATATCCGGTTCGGCAAGCTACTGTACAATCCTTTTTGATTTCAGAAACTACACATGGGTATCAGGAAATGTAACTCTCGCAACAAGGCTTGCAGGTGGAACGAGCTGGGGCTCCGACGCACAGGTATTCTTCCTCGGCGGCGCTATGCCTCACAGATTGCTCTGGGGTGAAGTGGAATCGATTGATGAGTTGCTGGGGTTCTATACTAATTATGGAGATATACTCAGGGGATTTGATTACGTTTCTATTCAGGGCCGCCGATATGGATTATTTTCGACTGAATTAAGAGTGCCTTTCATTAATACTCTTGCTCTGAACGCACCTCTTCCAATTACAATCAGAAATGGAAGAGGAGTCTTTTTTATTGATCTTGGCTGTGCAGTCAATGATATCAGCAGCTTCCATGGTGCGTCCACCAATGGGGGCTTTCATCTTGATGATCTCAAAATGGGAATAGGAATAGGTTACAGGGTTAATCTGGGCTATTTTGTTCTTAAGCACGATATTGCCTGGAGAACTGATCTCCGAGGTATTTCCCGAAAACCAGAGAATTATATTACTCTTGGAGCGGAGTTTTAGCAGTATGGATAACATTTGCTGTCAGGATTCAGATAATATTATTCAAATGTATCTGAATCTTGAGTTTATATCTGGAGGTGAACTGGTTTGAAAGTGCTTCTTCCTCTATTTGTTCTTTCTGCCCTTGCCTGGGGATGGATCTGTCCCGCGTGCGGTACAGAAAATTCAGGTGCCTCCTTCAGCTACTGCGATATTCCTGAACCTCCAGAGGGTATGGAATTCGTGGAAGCTTCAGTAGTTGTTATTGATGGTGAGGATATTGAAGTAGGTTCATTCTTCATCGATTCAGAGCCTGTCATCTGCAGAGATGTTTTATCATGGCTCACCGATGAGATTCAACACCTGCAGGAAATCCCCATATATATTTCGGGTCAGGAGGATCTCCTGATGCCGGGGGAAGCAATGGGAGAGGAATACGCGAATATTGTCTTTGTCCGTTACTCCCCGTGGGTCATCTATAAGGATGCACAGGGATCTCTGATCAGTATCACAGTTCAGACAGGCTGCTTTGATATTCCTGCTGCATCACTTACATGGCAGGCTGCAAGCCTCTATCTTCAAGACAGAGGCAGTCGGCTTCCAAGCAGAGCTGAACTGACTGCCGCGACTGAAGCAGGGATTATTGAAATTGAAGATATGTGGGAGGTTCTGAATACTTACTCTGATTTCATCATCATGACTCTGTCCGGAATCCTTGGAATATCTCCCGCAAATCTTGCCATGTTTTTAGAAATTCAGCCTCCTGCTGATCGTGTAATGTGGGAATGGACTCGAGATGCATGGGGTCAGACTCCTGGCTCACTTTCCGAATTGGAATCTCCTTATGCCCTGATCTTCAAACCGGTTATTCCCCCTGTTGCTGGAACCGCGCTCAGGGGAAGCGGGTATTACAATGTGATATTCCGTGGAGTAGTATCAATACCGTGGATTGAAAAGAATTAAAACCTTACTGAAGGGAAAAAACATGAAATTACTGCTGCACAGTCTTTCGATGATTGCAATCGTTCTTCTTATGGTTGGTTGTGGTGGTCGTGAAGTAACCAGAACTGATCCGGATATGGTAACAGATCTTAGCGGATACTGGAACGAGACCGATGCTCATATGGTTGCCGATTCGATTGTTGACCAGTGTCTGGATGGTCGCTGGCTCACTGAATTCGTAACGGTAGATTTAACCAGGGGAGAGCGAGCACCTCAGCCGGTTGTAGTTGTAGGATCAATTTTCAATGAGAGTTCTGAGCACATTAACACAGATCTGTTTATGAACGAAATTGAAAGAGCTTTACTTGAATCCGGAGAAGTCAAGATTGCCGCTGGTGGCGCAAGCAGGGGTGAGGTCAGAGCCGAAAGATCGGATCAGAGCATCTTCTCCTCCCCTGAAACTGCCGCTGAATTCGGGCGTGAAATTGGCGCAGACTTTGTGATGACAGGGAATATTGGCTCGATTGTTGATGAAGAAGATAATACAAGGAGCATTTACTACCAGATCAGCATTGAACTGATTGACGTGGAAACCGCACTGAAGGCCTGGATGGGCAGCCTTGAGATAAAGAAAATCATTGAGTGGTAGCAGTCTCAGTTATCACTCTGAAGTTCTGGAGCTGTTCTAGATTATGATAAGATCGGTTATTCGCTCAGGCATCATCCTTATGTTTTCCGGAATTGTGATTATTACTGGATGCGCTACTGATTACACTCGGGAAATGAAGCCTGTTACATCGGATCTTCGAAATGATAGACCTGACCTCGCCCTTCAAGAATTCAGAGAGACATTCCAGGATTCTACAGGCAAGAACAGACTGCTTTATCTGATGGAGCTCGGAAATCTTCTCAGACTCACATGTTATTATACAGAAGCCGAAACTGTACTTCTTCAGGCTGACCGGCTCAGTGATCAGCAGAGGGGAGTTGAACTGGGGCAGGAAATTGGTGCCTTTCTCAGCAGCGATCTCGCACTTGATTTCCGTGGAGCGGATTACGAGAAAATATTCATAAATTACTGTCTGGCTGCGTCATACGCCGCCGAAGACAATATGGAGGATGCTCTTGTTGAGTGCCGCGCCGTTAATAATAAACTTCGAGCTTTCAATCTTGCTTACGAGAGGAACAACAGGAACAGGTATAGTGATGATGCGTTTATCCGCTATTTGATGGGCATCCTCTTCGAGAAATCAGGCGATCTGAATAACGCGTTAATAGCATACAGGAACAGTGCGGCTGTTTACGATTCATCGTATGCAGTTGAATATGGAATTCCTGCCCCCCTGAGAGTTAAATCGGATATTCTCAGAATATCAAACGAACTGGGAATGGAATCGGTATTTCAGAATTACCGGAATCAATGGCCTGAAATTAATGACTGGCAGTATCAGGGTCCGGATGCATCTCACGGAGAGATTGTCGTAATCCTTGAGGCGGGACTGATTCCTCCCAGGGTGGAGAAGTCATATACATTTGTCTTTGATGACAGAATCTACAAACTGGCTCTTCCAGGGATTGCAGCTTTCAAGCGGAATACTCTTTCTGTCGTTCTATCTTCCGGAAATAATCAGTCAATCGGTTTTCTTGCTGAGGATCTTGCCGCGATTGCGCGCAAGAACCTCGAAGATCAGGCTGGTCGGAACATTGCCCGATCTATTGCGCGGCTTGCGGTAAAGGCAGGAGTTGCTGAAGCAGGTGAGCAGATTGTTGAAGAACTCACTTCTGAAAACAGTACTATATCCAATATTACCGGCTTTCTTCTGAGTCTCGCAGGCGCTGCTA
>DAOWAG010000416.1 GCA_030634715.1 Candidatus Aegiribacteria sp.
ATGTCAGAATTAAAAAAAGAAAGGTTTTCAATCCTCTGTTCTTGTTCCCAGATATAACTCGCCAATAAGCACTTTGCTCATTACAGCGATATCATGTCTTCTGTGCCACCCTGATTTCTCGTAGAACCTTATCGCTGAATTGTCGGTATAGATGAATAAGTGAGCCTTTTCGATACCGGCTTTCCGGAGCGCGCTCTCCGCAGCGTTCATAAGTTCAGCACCTGTTCCTTCTCCCTGGAGGGATTCGTCAACTGCCAGATGATAGATATAACCGCGTCTTGTATCGTGCCCCGCCATAACAGAGCCGACAATTCTATCATTCAGAATTACACTGAAACAGTACTCGCCGTTCCTATCAAGAAATTTATCGAATCCTTCTCTGCTGTCAGCTCCGGTCATGGTTGTGCCTGAAAAACTGCTCCAGAGATCTACAAGAGATGAATAATCATCCTTTTTCATCAACCGCATCATCTGTTCATTCCTCAAGAAGGGATCGATAAAGTGATTCAAGCTTTTTAGCGGAATTCTCCCATGAAAATCGTTCCAGACAAGCGAATCCTCTATCAATAAATGATTTTGTAAGTTCACTGTTATTAAGCAGTTCAAGAATAGCCTTCGCAAAGTCATCGATTTCTTCTTCTCCAGCGTGAACCAGCACAGCGGCATCCCCAGCTACTTCCCCGTGTGGTGTGATGTCTGAAGCAATAACAGGCCTTCCAGCTGCCATACCCTCCAGAAGAGTTATACCGAATCCTTCATAGAGTGACGGACAGATAACTATTTCACTGTTCGCGTACAGCCCGGTCAATTCTCTGTAAGAGACTGAACTCAGTAGTATAAGCCTGTCTGAAACACCGGAATTTTCCGCGACAGCTTTAATACTGTGCAGGGAACCCTGGTCTTCACCAACCAATACAAGCAATCCATCCCAAGAATCGGCAATTGATGAAAAAGCCTTTACAAGAGTTTCAAAATTCTTCCGTTTTTCCAGATGACCAACGGACAGCAGATAGGGTTTGTTAAATGTGCTGCACATGGTCTTTGAAGTCTCAGTGAAATTACCATCAACGGAATTATGAATAACTGAAAGCTTATCCGGTGGCACAGAGAAATGATCCTTCAGCTGCTCTCCAGTCCACCTGGAAACCACTATTACTGAATCAGCTCTTGCAAGCGATCGGGACATGTACATTTTCAGAAGTGCATATCTCTTCAGACTCACGTACTTCCTGGATGCCAGATATCTGAGGTCATGAACAGTAATACAAGTTTTTGCCGTACTAAGTTCAGCTGGTATAGGCAAAGTATCCGTAACCCATAATTCGCAGCTATGTTGATCCAGGAGCCCTTTCCAGAAAGCACCGGAACCCTCCTTCAATCTGTGTACAAACGAACGGGATGAGCCAATCTGTACAAATTCAAAGTGAGGAAATTCTTTCATCCATTCGCTTGAGAATTCTTCTGTAACAAACGCTACAAAATTTAAATCCGTAGATATCCTTCTGTGCAATTCATACGCTCTTCTGGCAGCACCAGTTGCCGTACTTGAAAATACACTCC
>DAOWAG010000037.1 GCA_030634715.1 Candidatus Aegiribacteria sp.
CTTCAATTCCATAGGCTCCAGACCCGAAATAGATCTGATTGAGGTACATTTCCAGGATCTCGTTCTTGCTGAATTGACGCTCAATCTCCATGGCGATGAAAGCTTCCTGGATCTTCCTCTGTATTGTCTGATCAGGAACAAGAAACAGCCCTCTTGAAAGCTGCTGAGTGATTGTGCTTGCACCCTGGCGGGAACCGGTTGTGAAATTAACCCATGCGGCTCTGATAATCCCTCTGAGGCTTATACCGCTATGCTCATAAAATGTTCTGTCCTCAGTAGCGATGAAACCGTTGATTACCCAGGGTGAAACCTCTTCCAGTGTAACGGGATACCTGTTCTCAACACATGCAGTGGCCATCAAAGTTCCTTTGCTGTCGTATATCTGAGTGGCAGCGGCAGGTTCATGTCCCCTGAGTCCGGCGACAAGAAGGTTACCTCTTGCGTTGGCGAAGGCGGAACTGCAATCTCCATAAACCCGGAGGGCAAATCCGGTACTGAAGAAAATACCAATAATAGCAGCCATAGATAGCCAATAGAGAACGGCTATCAGTTTCTTATTCATTCCTTCTATTCCTCCAGCTCGATAGTATCGTCAAACGAGCTAATTCTCCTGAACAGAGGTTCCCCGGAATCAGTGTAACCGAGGAAATAATCGTACATACCGTCATTACCTGTGAAGGTTATTTCGCGGCATCCCTCAATACCTGAAGGCTGAGATATGAATTCGGGATGATAATCACTTTCATAATTTTCGTAGGTTCTCCATACAAGTCGATAACCTGAAGGTATGCCCTGGAAAAGGAACAGGTTTCCAGCCCAGTAGATTACCCGTTCCGGATCATTATCACCGTTCATCTCAACAGCAAGAGCTCTCCATATCGATAAACCTAATTCATTATCCATTTTCTGTTCCAGCTGATGAGGATCGAGATCAATAACAACCTGAGCCAGCGGTTCATTTGTGCCAGATGTAAGCACAACCCTGTATGTTCGGGAAAGTGAGTCTCGAGCTTCAACAATGTCACTGACCGACAGAAAGAAATCCCGGAAACCGGCCAGCCGTTCAACCTCATACTCAATATCGGATTCTACCCAGATTCCTGTCGCATAGAGATTCTGAAGCGCTTCATGTCGAATTCTCAAAACAGACTTAGAAATGTAAGACATTTCCCTCCAGATGTTTACAAGTATCGTGAGATCAGCGGGGATATCATGGAATCGATATTCAGCCCTATCCTTTATAATTTGCATCTTCCCGGCTCTTCTGATATTACTCAAAGCTATAAGAGCATAGCTTTCCGGCTGCAGGTCCAGTATGAAATCCTGAAAAGCGGTACCGGACAGAAGAGCAGCGTTCAAAGATGTATAGCACTGAATGGAATCGATAAGACAATCATCGTATAACATCCTGACTACTCGAAGCTCGGTGCGTACATCCGGATACTGAAGAACAAGATCAGCAAGCTGTTCAATCGTAAGTGAATCTTCCGTCTCCTGAGGCAGCTCAATTCCAAATCCATCGATCAACCATCTATCATCTGCCAGAAGAAAATCGATGCGACTGATCGCCGGTTTCTCCATTCTTCTTATTGTGCAATAATATGATGTGCGTATTTCACCTGGACTTTCCTGAAGGGAAGTAAGGCGGCCACCGGCGTCAAAAGCCCTCCACTTCCCGAAAATCTGCTGAGGAGACAGGCTATCAATTGGAAGAGAATCAGAAAATCCTGTAGAAAGAAGTTCAAAACACCCAGGATCGTTCATTCCCAGCATGTTTGTAAATTTAAGCGCTACTTCCATTGGACCATCCGGTAAAACAATAATGGAATCAGAAACCTCCCCGACCATATTTTCATCCGGGACAGCGTCTTCACGTACTGGTTCTTCACCACAGGACATGAGAAGACCAGTTAAAATCAGAATTAAAATAGCGAGCGCTTTCATTCAGCCCCCAATGTAATCTTCAACATCTCTTCCGGAGTGGTAATGCCTCTGCGGACTTTGGAAAGAACGTTATTGTTAAGTGTAACCATTCCCTGGTCAACAGCGATTTTCCTGATATCCTCTATTGAATCCATCCTTGCTATTGCAGATCGCACTTCTTCAGTCATATCGAGGACTTCGAATACAGCCACACGTCCATGGTATCCTGTACCGCGACAATTCCGACAGCCCTTGCCGCGTTTAAGGTTAATACCACTTTCAAGGCCAATTGATTCCCGTACAAGTTCCGATGGCGTGTATTCTTCTGAACATTTATTACAGATTTTCCGAACAAGTCTCTGAGCCATTACCGCGACGAGTGTTGTCGAAAGAAGATAGGGTTCTACACCCATATCAATCAACCTTATAGCAGCTGAAACCGAATCGTTTGTATGGAGGGTACTCAGAACCAGATGACCGGTCAGCGCACACCTGATCGCGCTCTGGACTGTTTCTTTGTCACGTATTTCCCCAACCATGATAATGTCGGGATCCTGCCTGAGAATGTACTTCAAAGCAGTGGAAAAAGTCAGATCAACAGCTGGTTGAACCGCAATCTGATTGAACTCGTTTGTAACGAATTCAATTGGATCCTCGATTGTAGTTATGTTCTTCTCTTTTGTGGCCAGCGTTATCAGAGAGGAATAGAGAGTTGTTGTTTTTCCGCTTCCCGTAGGTCCGGTAACAAGAATCAACCCGTTTGGTCTTTCAATGGCTTTCCTGAATCTGACCAAATCGCTCTTGGTAAAGCCAAGTGTCGCCAGATCCTGCATGAGCATTGCAGGATCGAGAATTCTCAGTACAACTTTCTCACCAAAAGCAACGGGAACTGTGGATGCCCTGATCTCAACTGGTTTTCCCTCAAAATGGGTTCTGATTCTGCCGTCCTGAGGTCTTCTTTTTTCAGCGATGTTCAGCCCGGCTATCATTTTTATTCTGGAAAGGATTGGTAAATGCAGTTTCTTGGGAAGCTTGTAGATATCATGCAGGACTCCATCAATCCGAAGCCTGACTACTGTACCTTCTCTGTGGGGCTCCAGATGTATATCGCTGGCCCGTTCCTCGAAAGCGTAATGAAGAAGATGATTGACAGCGTTCACAATCGGGCTGTCAGTTGGTTCAACCTTCTTTGAAGTCTCGCTGGAAACGTATCTCTCGAGATTACCGAGATCAATACCGTCCTTTGAATCAATCTCTTTAACAGCGGCCGTTATCGAACCATGCAATCCATAAAACTGCCGGATCACTCTCGCTATTTCTGATGGTCTTCCAACGTAGAGTTTAAGATCGCGACCGAGTTGATGAACAAGGTCTTCAAGAGGTCTTGGATTTGTCAAATTGCTTGTTGCCACCATTAACACGTTATCGTATTCTCCAAAAATAACAAGATGATGCTTGTGAGCATATGCTCCTGGAAGCAGATCAGTTACAACCTGATAATCGAGTTCAAGAGGATCAAGAACCTTGTACGGCAGACCGAGCATCTCTGCCAGAAAAGTATATAATGTTTCTTCCGGAACAAGACCGCGATCAACGAGGATTTTAAGGGTGTTTTCATCGGTGACATCATCGTACCTGGTAAAACGTTTAAGTCCGCTATCGGATAGAATTCCAGCATCATTAAGTTTCTGTGGTAAATTACTTACATCCAGTTTCGGCAACATATTCATATCACTTTCCTGATAAGGGGTAGAATCGGTTGATCCCAGACACAAGCTTCAATTATCGACAGAGAAGCGTTATATGCTGATTTCTGATCTTCAGCATGAACCAATCCTAGAATTTCACCATCCCTGACTTCAGTCCCACCGGAAACAATCTGTTCCCACCCCACACTCGGATTAATCTTATGATCGATCCTGTATCTGCCACCACCAAGACCGCGAACAATCTCACCAAGCGCTAAAGCATCGACACCATTCCATAAGCCGGATCGACCAGAAGCGATTTCGAATTTCACAGGAGCCTCCGCGCGTGATTCGAAAGCGTCGATATCTCCACCCTGCGCTTCAACCATTAGAATAAATCTGGCAAATGCATTTCCATTGTCAAGAATTCCGCTACAGTATTCAACAGCATCCGCTACTGCCGCGTATTCTTCAGGATAAGCCTGCTGCAGCATTGAAGCGGCAAGACGAATCGATAATTCACGAACATCCTGAGGTCCCTTTCCTCTGAGAACTTCAAGAGCTTCCTGAACCTCCAGAGCATTGCCCGTCTTCAAGCCGAGTGGGAAATCCATCCCTGTAAGAAATGCTTCAACTCGCACACCAGCATCTTTCACGATATCTATAAGAGCCAATGCAAGTTCTGTTCCCTGATTCTCGGTTCTCATGAAAGCTCCGCTGCCAATCTTGATATCGAAGACCAGAACATCAGTATTTTCAGCAAGCTTCTTGCTGAGAATACTGGCGCAAATGAGTGGAATGGATGTAACTGTAGCAGTAGCGTCTCTCAAGGCGTAGAGTTTTCTATCAGCTGGAGCCAGGTCATCCGATTGACCGGTCATCGCTACTCCATTCTCATCCACCAGTCTCATGAACCGCTCCAATTGAATATTTACATTCATTCCAGGGATTGATTCAAGCTTATCAAGCGTTCCTCCTGTATGCCCCAGGCTTCTGCCGCTTATCATGGGTATCCTCAAACCTGCTGCTGCAGCAAGAGGTGCCAGGATGAGAGAGATCTTATCGCCAACTCCGCCTGTGCTGTGTTTATCGGCAAGAGGCAGACCATCTCCCCACTGAAGAACCGTTCCACTGTCCCTCATCGCAAAAGTGAGAGCTTCGGTTTCAGCTGTGGAAAGACCTTTCAGGTATGCGGCCATCAACCATGCGGAAATTTGATAATCGGGAATCTCACCGGAAGCAACAGAAGATGCAAAGTCGTAAAGAGCCTGCCGTGACACCTCTCTGCCATCTCTTGTGGCGGAGATTAAATTTGTGATCTGCATTCTATCTCTTCCAGATCACCCGCACAAGCATTATGAATGCAATAGAAAGAGCCGCAATCCCGCCAATCATCATCCATTGCGCATCCTGCTTCTGAAAAACAAGAGCCGCCGTGCCGGCTAACCCAAATACAATGGCAAGAATCAGGAATACAAAGTAAGTCCCACGTTTGAGCCGATAGACTTCGATGAATTCACTGACGGACATGGTGCCTTCTGGCAGATCTGGATGCCTTATTTCATCAAAACTGTGTATCCTCTTCCGATTCAGAAGTGACATTACCTCTGATGATTGTTCAAATGAATAATCCTCACCATATGTCGTTCGAATTCTGTAGGGAATCCCTTCATCCTCGTCAGTTTCTTCAATATTTTCGAAAGCATGAGCCTGACTTTCACCATTGTCAGATGAAATTACTTCTTCTGACTTATCAATCTCCGCAACCGGGGGAGATTCAGGAATTATTCCTGTATCTGGTGGCTCAAATTTACTTTCAGATACGGCAGGAATGTCACTTTCTGCTGGTTCTACAGCTGCATCAGGCCACAGTTCTTTCTCACAATACTGGCAATCGGAGATAGATTGCCAATCTCCACCAGGAAGTGATACTTCCGCTTCGAAAGGAATCCTGGATTCCTTTATCCATCTTCTGAGTGTATCAATATTTCCAGGGAGAAATGTTCTTCCATCAAACCGGAGTCGAACCTGAGTCTCTTCCGGTTCCTCAGGAGCGAGTTCTCGCAGGTGGGGAGTGAGTTCGGGAGATGCCTTGCCCAGAATGCCTCCAGGAGGAGTTTTGGGTCCGTCTATCTGCACTTCAGTTGAAAGACGTCCTTCCTTTGCCCACTTAACGATAGTATCCCAGTCAGGAGCAATGTAAGTATTACTCCCCATTTTTATCTTCCACCAGTTATCAGGATCCAGCAACATCTCAAGCTCACTGTTGGAAGTGACAGGTATCCATTTTTCAGTACCTGCGATCCTGTAACTGTCATCCCTGGAAATCCTGTGTTCCTTTGCCCATTTGAAAAATGTTTCTCTGCTGTCAGCTCGATATGTTCTGCCCTCGTGTCTCAGTTCGACAGCTTTTCTTGCGGCCATATCAACCCCCTGTTATCGAGTTATAGTATTGTTCAAGCGTATACTCATAAGCATGCTCATTGTCAACGTTAGAGAGCCTCCGAGCAGGGAAAGAAGACTACTGAATCCCCCATCGCGCGAATGGCCGAATCCGAATGTATCCAGCCTCTATTCGAGGATATGTTTATCAGCCTGTCAAGATAAGCCTCCCAGTAATCAGGCACGCTGTTGTTTGCATGAAATTTGTGATAGAGAGCTGGACCGGGAAGGATGGATACAAGAAATGCCACCTGCCTTGTGGAAAGTTCTTTCAGATCTGCACTGAAGTAGTGCCTTGCAGCGTCCTGAAAACCAAACACATCAGCTCCGAGTTCAACGATGTTCGTATATATTTCGAGCATCCTGTTCTTCGACAGATACGTTTCGAGCCTCCAGGTCAGAAAGACTTCCTGCAATTTTCTGGCATAAGTCTTTTGTCTTTCAAGGAACAGATTACGGGCAAGTTGCATGGAAATTGTGGACCCTCCTCGGACGAATTTACCTCTTTCCACATTTGCTCTTATCGAATTTCTGATGTGATAAAGGCAGAAACCATTGTGAGATCGGAAAGTAGCATCCTCCGCACATTTGAGCAAGCCCTCCAGAGATGGATGCAATGAATCAAAAGGCACAAAATCAGGATTTTCGAGAGTATCAAGATATATGGTTCTCATTCCACCCCAGCTGTCACGCATCAGGCATGATCCTCCCTGTCTGAGATGAGCTATCGACACAGGACTGGCCAGAACTCTCAAACCGGAAACATCAACTGTAGCCTGAAAATCAGAACTGTCCGGCACTTCCCAGTCAAGAATGAACAGTATGTCGAATGATGCATCCCCACCAAGCCGGAGCCCGGTGAGTTTTCCAAGTAATTCGTCAGGAATGGATTCAATCAGATCTTCCCCGGAAATACTCTCACTCCATAATCGCATCTCAAACCTCGGGTGTTGCTCAAACCTGCCGGCAATGTCAAAATGTACCGGAACACTCCCGAATGTGACTGAACCAGAATCGATATTCACTTCCCATGAACTGACGCACACAGTACTCTGAAATTGTAATCCCGCAAGCGTATTGACTGTATCATTCGATAGAATAGTTGAAAAAATTCTCAAAGAATCAAGTCGAACGTCAACTGCGACTCCGATTGTATCACTGTCCATGAATTCAAGAATGACAGTACCGGAAGGAACAAAATCAATGTAGATATCATCAAATATTGATTTAGCCTGAGTAATCAGAAATTCTCGCAGAGTCGAAATATCACTTGACAGACTGACGTAAGGCTTGCCCCCGGCATTATTCATTGAAAACAGTATCTCTGCCGGATCACCATTGACTTCAGTGATAACCCCCCTCGCGGACAGTGTGTTATTCCAGGTTCCGCTCAGGCTGCCCTCCAGCTCAAAACCCTGAAGCATTTCAGGCAGAGTAAATAATTCCCCTGGTATTCTTCTGAACTGAAACCATTCTACGTGAAGGCTGTCGTATTCGTGACCAAACAGAATACTGCCAATCCCTCTGCCCCACTCACTATCAAGCATTAATGCCATCGAATCCCCGGGAGCCCTTCCGGAAAATACGCCGGATACAACTGTTGTTTCATCGCCATGAATGATTTCAATATGATCAAATCTGCCTGGTGGGCATTCGAGAGTCTCACCCTGCGTGATTCCATCAGTATCTGATTCAGGTAATCTCCAGGTTCCACCGACCGCGAGCAGGCTGTCGATTTCAGGAGAGAATGGATTCCCGTTCCAGTAGACAATTAGTCTGTCAATCGACAGGGATCTTCCAGGTAGAGCAACTCCATTGAGAATGAGTATCTCAGGAGCAGTTCTGACACTTTCGAGAGAGGCGGCTTCGTCAAGTTCTCTAAGAGCTTTTAATGTGAATCCGGCAGACACCGCATCAATTCCGAACAGGATGAAAAGAAGCGCCGTTACTGAGAGCAAAGCTACCATGGCAGCAAACCGCAGACTACAGGGGTGCTTCAACAATTACCGTGTATCCAGGGCCTGAGCAATCTCATCCAGAATAGATACTGCCGCCTTCCGAGGGTTATCTGCCTGAGTAACAGGTCTTCCGACAACCAGCGACGATGCCCCTGCCAGAATCGCGTCTGCGGGAGTTGCTATTCTTTTCTGATCATCTTTAGATGCCCCGGCAGGTCTTATTCCCGGTGTTACTATCAGAAATTCGGAGCCTGCGGCTTCTCGTACGGCAGCCGCTTCTACCGGAGAACAGACAACACCTGCCAGACCTGCATCTTTCGCAGAGACAGCCATTTTTATTACCAGCTCCACTGGAGAACCGTTAAAACCAAGAAATGCC
>DAOWAG010000312.1 GCA_030634715.1 Candidatus Aegiribacteria sp.
GAAAATGGAATGCCGATGTTTCCTGTATGAAGGCAGAACTCGGCGATAAAATTAAAATCCTCGTCCTCGAATACCATGATGAATTCCGTTGAACCGTCTTCTTCCATGATTTCCCTGCATACTTTCAGCCGTTCAACGGGATTATCGGGAAGGGGAGACCTGTGAATTCTTAACTTTAGAATATTACGGAAAACCGGTGATTTAAGCAGCAATGACCGTATCGTAACCGTAACCTCCTCCGGTCCGAACAGGACAAGAGAGATCGTGCCGAATCGAAACATTCGCAGAAGGAGCGGAAAGATGTTCGGGATCACAATGATTCGCATGAGAATACTGAATATCAGCCAGAATCCAACGAACAGGAGAACCGAGATCCTGCTGCTGAGAAATATGTGAGACGGAAAGTGAATCAGGAAGAGTGCTACTACATACAGCATAGACGAGATGATAATCAATCTTGTAGTCCTGAAAATATTCATTATCCTGTTTACTGTTGTCCGGACAGTGTAGAGGTCTTCCACCATCATGAACAGCAGTTCGGTAAGGCTGAAGAAAATCCAGGTTCCCATCATTGCTGTAACAGGAACTGCGGTAGTATTCAGGGAACCGAAACGAATCAGTACCGCAAGAAGTATCGATATCGCGATTACGATGAAATCGCTGACCAGCAGTGCCAGGAAATACAATCTGTTGAGTCGGAAACCCAGCTTGAAAGCCAAATCAGTCCTCTCTGAAGAATGATTTCACAGCTTCCGCAACAAGCTCCTGCTGTTCAGCGCTGATATCAGGGAACATTGGAAGAGTAAGATTATGAGAACTGTTGTATTCAGCCACAGGGAATTCTCCCTCTTTGTACCCCAGGTAGGCATATGCCTGCTGCGTGTGAAGCGGAAAGGGATAATGAAGTCCGGACGCCACTTTACATTCATTCATGTGGTTTCTCAGATTATCACGCATTGGAGTATGGATCGCATAAAGATGGTAAACATGTCTTACATTATCTTCTCTGCATGGTAATTCAATAGGAATATCTCTCAGGAGTTCATCGTACCTGGCAGCAGCTCTGATTCTGTTATCGTTCCACTGTGAGATATATCTGGATTTCACGCCGAGAACAGCTCCCTGAAAAGCGGACATCCTGTAATTATGTCCGATGAAATCGTAATGATACTTCTCGGTTGAGCCATGATCACGAAGCTGTCTTACTTTAGTGGCAAGTTCATCAGAATTCGTGGTAACTGCGCCACCTTCACCGTATGCTCCCAGGTTCTTTCCCGGATAGAAGCTGAAGGCAGCCGCTGTACCGAAACTTCCTGCCGCTCTTCCTGATCTGGAAGCATCGACGCTCTGGCATGCATCCTCAAAAAGAAGAAGACCGTACTTCTCGGCGATTCTCTCAAGTTCCTGAAGGTCGGCGGGTTGCCCGTAAAGGTCTACCGCAAGGATACCTTTTATGCTGACTCCAGTCTTCGGATCCACCGGGCTCCCTGTACTGGAGCATCCCTCAAGAAACTCTTCAACCTTCAAGGGTGACAGGTTGAACGTCTGTTTGGAAACATCGACGAAAACCGGAACGTGTCCTGCAAGCACGATTCCCTCCGCTGATGCTGTGAATGTGTTCGGGGGAACGATGATACCGCTGCCCGGCTCCAGATCGGAGCCCCAGATCATGAGGTGTACAGCGGCTGTGCCGCTTGATACGGCGATACAGTGTTTTGTTCCTGCGATCTTCGCGAATGCTTCTTCAAAAGCAGCTACTTTTGGTCCGAGAACATAGTAACAGGTGTCAAGTACTTCTTCAAGCTCCGGTTTGATCTGATCTTTAATTTGATTGTACTGGGTTTTCAGATCCATGAATGGTACCGGCATTAATGTTCCTTTCGTATACAGCAGCATGGATAGTATCTCAATATTAACAATATTCTACTAGATGATTCCTGTTCAGTCAGCACCCATCAGCAAGTATGTCTGCTGCTGCAATTGCTGTAGATACCTCACCATGATATCACTTAACCAGAATCCAGTTGCTGTAGCCGCCGATCTTTCTTCCAGTCAACTTCTCCAATGCTGAGTGAATTCTGCATGAAAGACGAAGATGTTCAAGATCCGGGGGAATGTCCGGATCCGAGTAATCCTCTGCGTTCCAGTCTTTTGCGAGGATTCGGTTCCGCATGATCTCCGGATGTGTACCATTGAAAACAGGAACTCTATCAAGAGGGCCGTAGTCCCATGCTCTGTCTGAATCGGAGTGTTTCTTCTTCATCCATTCATCGTCATGATAGAAACTGTCCATTACTATCGTTTTTTTTCTCATCACCTCAGGATGACGAACCCAGCCGTAATGGTATATC
>DAOWAG010000268.1 GCA_030634715.1 Candidatus Aegiribacteria sp.
ATGTTGTCAGTAGTATGGAGTTGATATGAAACTTGCCATAACAGCCGATGCGCACCTCTCAGAGAAGGGTAACCATCCGGAACGGTACAGTGCTCTTACGGATATACTTGTTCAGCTGAAAAAGGATAAGATCGATACCCTCATAATTGCCGGCGATCTTTTTGATTCGGGCTATCAGGATTACTCAAATTTTGAAGAGTTGTGCAAAGCCTACAGGCAAATACATTTTCATGTCATTCCGGGTAATCATGATCCGGGCATCTCCAGCAAAGCAATTGTAGCGGATAATATCAGCATTTACACATCAACGTCAGCAGTTGGATTCGATGGGGTGCACTTTATCTTTATCCCCTACATGGAGAAGACAGGGATGGGTGAAAACCTTGCCGGGCTTGAAAGCAGTATAAGCCGCATCAGATGGGTACTGATCGGGCATGGGGATTTTTACGGGGGCTTGAAGGAACGTAATCCCTATGAGGCCGGTACCTATATGCCTCTTTACAGGAAGGATCTGGATCGCCTGAATCCATGGAGGATTTTCCTCGGACATATTCACAAGCCTGCCAGTTACAAGAACCTCTACTATCCCGGTTCTCCATGTGGATTGGATATTAACGAAAATGGAGCGAGGCGATACCTGATTTTCGATACCTCAAGCGGAATCGTAACTCCCCGCAAAGTAAATACGGAAGTTATCTACTTTCAGGAAAAATTTGTGATTATTCCATGTGCTGATGAAATATCGAAACTCCGCACTGAAGTTGAAGCAAGAATCAAGATGTGGAACCTCTCAAATATGGATAAAGCCAAAGCCCGTATCCGAATCAGCGCAGCAGGATACTCTTCCGACAGAGATGCGATACTTAATGCTCTCAGTGAAGCGTTCAGCGGCTACTCCTTTTTCAAGGATGAAAAGCCCGATTTAAGTGCGCTTAAATTCGCGGGAGACAGTCGCAGAAGCGCTATCGCTGAAAAAGCCACCAGGACTATAGAAGAATTGAAATGGAACTTTGGCGGGGATGAACCGGAACTGGACAGGGTGATTGAAGCCGCTCTCTCGGTTATCTACGGTGAGGGGGTTTCCTGATGAGTATCAGAATAGAAAAAATCAGTATCAACCGCGGAGGTCCTCTTAAGAAGGACTTTGATATAAAACCTGCGGATCTGAATCTCATCTACGGGCATAATGAAACTGGAAAAACCTATGTGGTTGAATCCCTGATTACGTTCCTTTTCAAAACAGGAAAGAATACACCCTGGATACTGAAAAGAACAAAAGAGAAAGCATCAACCATCAGGGAGTGGGAACCTGCGGGAAAAATTGTTGTCTCAGGACTTGAGAAAGGATTAACTGAATTCAAGAAAACAGGTTTGAGACTGGAGGATTACAGGTACTCAGCTGTAAACCTTCCCCAGGATTTCTCCCGGCTCATGGTCATTCGTGCCGGAGACACAAGACTTTCGAACGCAGATGACGGTGTTGGAAGAGATGTTCTAAAAACTTTTCTTTCCGGAGAAGGAATTCTTGATCAGGTTGAGAAGAGAATCAAGACAACCGTCAGAGAAGCAATAATCAACGAAGGTTTCATAGAGGGTGCCAACAAAGGACTGCTCAAAGACAGAAACACGCTGATTGAAGAAAGAAGCCGCCTGAATTCCTTAAGGTGTGAAATAGACGAGAACGCGTCTCTGGGAACTGTAAGTTCCCTTAACAAAGAGGAAATTAAGCTCAAGAAAGATATCAAAGAGCTTGAGAAGGCAAAGCGTCACTATGCTCTTAATTCGGAGACAAGGCTTCAGCAGCTTAAGGTAGAAAAAGACAATCAGCCATCGGAGAAAGAACTGCAGCAGCTGGAAACCGATATAAATATCCTCCGTGAGAAATACACCGGCAGATCAAATAGAGAAGACAAGCTGAAAGAGTTCAACAGATCCGAGGAAGACTATAAGTGGGCAAACACCGCGCAAGAAATATACCATGGAATCATGGGAAAACAGACAAAACAGCCAAAGACAAATCTGATTCTCATGATACTTATCCTTATTTTCCTTGCGGCTACCGTTGCAGGGAGTTTCTTCCAGTGGCACCTTATGATCGGAGCCGCAATTGCGGCATTCATAGTGATGGTGATTCGCATATTTCGGGAGCCTTCGGCAGTTCCCATCGCGGAAAAAGAAGAACTGAAAAAACTTAAAGCTGAATTCCAGATCAGATTCAACAGCGATCTGACCGACATCGCAAAGCTCAAGGTCTTAACTGATAACCTTAACAAGCAACATATCCTCGCGGAAGACCTTACTCAGAACCTTCAGGAGGTCAACCGTGACATCGAAACAAGGAAAGAGCAGATCTCAGATAGATTCAGATCAATGACTGGAAGCACTCCTGCTGAAGAGGAGTGGGACAGTGTTATAAAGGCAATCAAGGATAGAATGGTCGATCTTGAAGACAAGATAAGAGAGCTTGAGAACACTCTAACAAGATTGGATATTCCGAAGAAGGAATATCTGGAAACAGCTGCAGAAGTGGAGTGGGATGCAGAAGCCTTAAGACACAAACATGATGAACTCACGATGGCTGAAGCTAAAATCAATAGTGAAAAAGTCAGCCTTGAATCTCTGAAATCCCGCCTGGCAGGTGAAACATCGGGAAACACAACC
>DAOWAG010000125.1 GCA_030634715.1 Candidatus Aegiribacteria sp.
AGCACGACACGCTGGAATTTCTCCGCCAAGCCAAGGCAGACGGCAAAACCGTAGTTGGGTACGGCGCACCAGCCAAGGGTAATACGCTGCTGAATTATTGCGGAATCTCCGCGGATCTGCTGGAAGGTCATTCTGGAGACTTTTAATGCTCCACGCATGAGCACATATAAGATCAGGATAACAGCAATGATCAGGAATACAACAGGTATCACATCATTCCAGAAGAGCGCTCCGGGAAGCGGAAGGAGACGACTCTGCTCCCATCTGGCAGCGATATCATATCCCGCGGCAAAGAATCCGAGATATATGAAAATGTCCCAGATAGCCCATGATAAAACAAGTGTTTTGAAATAAATCCAGATCTTCCTCGCGCTGAATCCGTACTTCGCGCATCGGGGAATATCTTTTACATTGAAACGCAGCTCTTCAGTCATGTTCACTCCCTCTCGATCCATAAATCTCAATTCATCAGACAATACTACCGGCTACCTGTTTTCGGTAGGTCAGAGTGAGACCGGTAACAGACTCAGCGCCTGATTTCAGCAGTATTTCTGAAGCACTGTCCAGCGTGCTGCAAGTGGTGGCAACATCGTCTATCAACCATATATGGACATCAGCAGGCACTTTCCTGCGTTTCCTCAAACTGAATACTCCTCGAACGTTCGATCTTCTCTCAGCTACAGACAGTCCAACCTGAGAACGTCCGTCGCCTCTGCACAACAGGTTCAAGTTTTTTGCACCCACTCGCGAAGCCAGAGCTTCGGCAATCAGATGGGACTGGTTATACCCACGCTCTCGAATTCTTTTTCTTCCGGCTGGAACAGGAACCAGAATGTCGTCAGCTTCAGGAATTGCATTTGAGTTTCTCAGAATCATCTCAGCAGCCACCCGAGCGAGATATTTCTCTCCGTTGAATTTTATTCGAAGCACAATCTCTCTCGGTAGTCCTCTGTACAGGGCAGCTGAATATATGGAAATACCACTGGATAATTCTTCAGACTTTCCGGGTGATGAAACAGGATTGAAAGAAGCCCCGGTTCTGCTCCAGTGTACACGCCTGCAGGGATCGATCCTCTGTCTGCACCAGGGACAGAGATATTCATTTTCCCCTCTTCTACCGCCACATCCAGGACAAACGAAGGTCAGGAAGAGACGGAGAAGGTTCTGCGGTGACGCTGATAGAGCCATATTCCCAGTATAAAAGCAGAAAGCAGCATTATCAGGCTGATTATCTGATTATCAGTAAAACTGTAGCCCAGAAGCTGACCGGGCGTGTGATCAAAATAGCGAAAATCTTCTAAACCAAACCTTGTGACACCATACAAACCCAGAAACAGACTGAAGATAAAACCGGGAAAGTGTTCTCTCCGATCAGCCCATAGAAGGATTCCTATAAAGAACAAACCGGATAATGAGCTATAAAGTTGTGCCGGATGAATATGGGAACCGGAGATAATTCCTGTATTGAAGTAAGGCATAGCGGAATCAGGAAACGAAATTCCCAATGAGCATGATGTTTCTTTGCCGAAGCAGCATCCGTTAAGAAAACAGCCAATCCTGGTTACGAAAATACCAAGGGCAAATGAAGGAATGACGGCATCCGCAAGTTTCCATGTGGGGAGCCGCTTTCTCCAGAGGGTATAGAATCCGACTGCCAGGGCAAGAATCACACCACCCAGCATGCTGAGACCATACAGGCCCTTCCAGATAGCAATTACATCCAGCCAGTGACCCTGGAATTCGGACATATGAGTAACAACATAGAAAAACCGTGATCCCACTATTGCAGCAATCATGAGACGCACACCAAGGTCGTAGATGTCTCCCCTGGATATCCCCACTGCTTCACCTCTTTTTGCGGCAAGCCAGAGCCCCAGAATGAAGGAAACAGCAAGGGTCAATCCATACGAGTTGATGGGCATCGAACCAAGTTTAAACAGAATCGGATGCATTGTCAGAATCCCTTGTGATTAAGACCGTATTTTCAGAAACCATAATCTAAGGTGTGAGTTGATTACTGTCACTTCTATATCCTGTCACACTTCTCTCCAGAACATGCCCGCATTCACAGCAAGTCCGAGCAGGAACAGTACAACAATCATCTGACTTCCTCCGTAGCTGATAAGAGGCAGTGGAAGACCAGTTACAGGCATGATTCCAAGTGTCATTCCAACATTAACGAATACATGAATGGTGAAATATGCAGCTACTCCAGCAGTTACAAGCGAGTTGAAAGCATTTACTGATTTCCTTGCAGCAAGCGTTATTCTCCAGATAAGTACAAAGAACGCTGCCAGTAGAATAAATCCACCAAGGAAACCAGTCTCCTCTGCCCAGACTGAAAAAACGAAATCGGTATGTCTGGCCGGCAGATAAGCCAGCTCTTTCTGCGCGCCCTGAAGAAAACCCTGGCCAAACAGTCCGCCGGATCCAACCGCAACTTCTGACTGAATGATATTCCATCCGGCTCCGTGCGGGTCGCTTGATGGATCGAGAAAAGTAATCAATCTTGATCGCTGATATGTCTCAAGCAGATTCCAGGCCATGGGCGTCAGAGCCGCAACTATGGAATTCCCACCCATGAAGATCAACCAGCTTGAGAATGGATATTTACGTCTGTAAAGAATCAATCCAAGAATGCACATGAAGAGTATCCAGAAAACGATATGTATCGAGGATACAGCAGCCAGAACCGGACTGATGATCAGATAAATCCATCCAGGACCGTATCCAGCCCAGACAAATATCGCCAGCACAATCATGATCATTGAGACTGAAGTCCCAAGATCGGGCTGTAGAAGCGTCAGAATGATAACAGGAAGAATAGTCAGAAATACAAGAATCTCACCAAATCTTCTAGGTCGAACTCTTAGTGAAGAGAGCCACCATGAACTCATCAGGATCAAGCCTGCTTTCGCTATCTCGGATGGTTGGATATGAATGGGGCCGATAATGAGCCAGCGATCTGCCGGTCCGCCTCCGAGAAAAAGGGTTACAAAGAGAAGCAGGCAGCTCAGGAGATAAAGAAAAGGGGAAATCTCTTCAAGCCTTCTAAAGGAAAACCATGTTCCGGCAAGGAAAAAGGCTATACCTATAACCACCCAGAGCACCTGTCTGCTGAAAAATCCACTTTCAGAGACCGCCTTCGATGCGGAAAATACAGTACTGAGGCCAATTACCAGCAGCACAGCTATCGAAATAAGCAGAAGCAGATCGGGGCGGTCTCTTCCTATCAGTTCAAATCTCCCCTCGTTCAGCAAAGTAATTTGAAAGGATTCTTTCTGCAACTGGTCCGGCAACAGAGCTTCCATGTCCTCCGTGCTCAACAACAACAGATATCGCAAGGGGCATTGGATCCCGCACAAAACCGATTACAAGAGCATGGTTTTCTCCAGGGCATTCAGCTGTACCTGTCTTCCCCCAGAAATCCAGAGAAGAATCAGAAAAGGCAGCATACAGTGTTCCTCTTCTGGATACGGCCACCCTGAGCATACCCTCGATCACTGTATCAAATGCGGAGTCAGTGACAACGCCTGCTGAGAGAACCGGATCCTGAATTGTTCTTTGAAGAAGAATTCCCGGATGTGGCATTTCACCTCTTGAAGCGATAATTCCGGAAATCACCGCAAGCTGTAGAGGTGTTGCAAGAAGTTCTCCCTGACCAATTGAAATATTAAGCAGGTTACCGAGACCCCATCCATCACTGCCATAGGCGCGATTGAGGTAATCTGAATCGGGAATCAGACCGGCTTTTTCTCCAATAAGAACATCAGCGAGTCTGGATCCCATCCCGAAACAGGCTGAATATTCGGCAAATTCATCAATTGAACCCAGCTGCGCTGTCCTGTAGAAAAAAACGTCGCATGACTGCTCAAGAGCCTGAACCACATTTAATCTGCCATGAGAGGTCCAGCATCCGAATTCAGTATCTCCCAATGTCAATGAACCGTAGCACGGGTTAGGCATGAAATCCGGGGAAATCAGGCCCTCCGAAAGCAGCCAACAGGCTGTGATAACTTTGAAAGTGGAAGCGGGGGGATAGGTGGCTGCCCATGCCCGTTCGAATAGAGGGTTATCCTGGTTATCGAGGATCGCATTCCATTCATCCTGAGTAATCCCTCTCGCAAACATATTCGGATTAAATGTTGGAATCGAAGCTGCACAGAGAATGTCCCCGTTTTCATAGTCAATGACCACTACTGCTCCGGGCATTCCAGTCAGTTCCAGTTCCGTAACAGCAATACGTTGTAAATCCGCGTCTACAGTAAGCGTCACATTCCCGCCCGGCACAGGATCTTCTGAAGATGCTCCTCTGAATTCTTCTACAACTCTTCCCAGTGCATCAACAACTTCTCGCTTAAGACCTGGAATTCCACTCAGTATTTCATTGAGACTGAGTTCAAGACCAGTCCTGCCGGTAACTTCACCTCTGAATGATTCCTGAGTATCAGCCAGTCCAACATACCCGAGAATGTGACAGAAATCCTCCGGTCTGTGGTAACGCCGGAGAGGAGCAACATCTATCATCACACCTTGTATTCGGTAGAGATCTTCAGCGATTGAACTGACTTTCTCAACACCAAGTCCCTCCCTCAGTACCACTGGCCTGTGAGGTACAGATGAAGCTTCATCAAGAATATCATTCAGTTCACCCTCGTTCATTTTAAGCTGCTGTTCAACAAGCGCGGAATTGATTCTATTGAATTCCGAAGGAACCGCGGATACTATGAAAGCTGGTTTACTGTCAGC
>DAOWAG010000383.1 GCA_030634715.1 Candidatus Aegiribacteria sp.
CTCTGAGTTTTTCGAGTTCAACTTCGGTTGATTCCTTATCCGCTGAGCTGCCGATGTTAGCATTTATTTTTACCGTCAATCCACGCCCGATGGCACAGGGTTTCAGGATATCATGGGTTCTGTTCGCCGGCACTACAATAGTCCCATCTGCCAGACCCTCTAGAAGTAAATCAACCGGAACATTTTCCAGTTCAGCAGTTCGTTCCACGACAGTGGTCGCTTTTCCCTGCCGCGCCATTTCAATTACTGTTTTCATTGTTCTTTCCGCCGTATCTCCCTTCGCCGGTATTATCCGGATCAGGTTCAAAGGGTCTGTTCTCAGCCCTGCCTGCCGATCTCAGAATCGATCTTCCGCAGGTTTCGGGCACCCCATCATTCACACTAATATAATAATCAATTCCTGGATGTTCGGCTTGAAAATCAAGTGCGGATTATGGAATCATTCGTTATTGTTCCGCAGGAGGTAAAAAATGGCAGTAATTGATGACAGCAAACTGGTAGCGGTGCTTGAAGCTTCTTCTGAAATGGAAGCGATGACCATTCAGGCATTTCTCGAAACCCATGGAATAGAAGCCGCAATACGAAGCAGGCAGATACCGATGTACAATGGCATTGCCCAAGTTTGGAATCCGGTGTGGGGCTATGTGATGGTTATGGAACCTGATCAGCTGAAGGCTGAAACTCTGATTGATGAATACATTGAGTCTCTGAACGATGGCTCCGGAACAGAGGAAGGAGACTAGTATGTTACTCATTCTGCTTCAGAGCCTCATCTTGAGTATGAATGCCTGGTTATTTGCGCCTTCGCCACCGGATTCAATTAAGATTCAGGATGCTCTTCGCGAAGATCCTTTAGAAGTCCTGATCTTTTTGGCAAGAAACGGCTGGAGCCCTGACTGGCTCACTCCAGACAGTCTTGCTGCTCATCTGATAGAGCAGGATTCAGCCTGTGCGACCGAAGCGGCATGGTCCACTCGTCTCCTCGGAGCGCCGCTACAATCCGAAATGACACCTGTGTTGATTGAGTTCGGATCGGAATCTCTTATTCCAGGTTCGCAGGATATCAAGGATAATCCGACTCTTCTGGATGCGTTTATCAACAGGATTCTTCATGCTATTGCGGAGAGTGAGGAACCTGAGAATCTGGAAGCATTTGTGGATATCCTGACAGCAACCTGGGACTTTGTTCCCCCCACCACCAGATCTCTTTCTCTTGAGGCTCTGGGAAAGGTGGGAATTGATATAACAGGAGACATTACTCCTTCCAGGATTGAAGCTGCCGGACTATGCGCTTCAGCGCGATATTTCAGCACACTGGGTATTGAATACGACTTCATTTCCCCCGAAATGAATACCGCTCTGGAGAGAATTTACCTTACTGGATGCGGCTCCCCGGAAACAGGAGAAAGCATGCTGGATGATTCCATCTGGGCTGTTCGATACACTGCTATAGAGGTTTGCGATCCAGCCATAGTTGGAGAACTGCTTAATGATTCTGTTCCATATGTCTCACTTGCTGCATCAATCGCGAGGAATGAAGCTGGATACGAGGATGGATTAAATCAACTTCGATATCTGGCTTTAACACCCGGACCAATTGGGAACATGGCGGTGGAACAGCTTGCTGCAGCTGATACTGTTCTTCTTCGAGAACTTATGCTTAATCAGGCTCCCGGCAGGAGAGCCGCAGCACAGACAGCATGGCTGAACGATTCAATACCTGTTGATTCACTGCTAGAGGAGAGCTGGATATTGGATCCATATTGGATTATTCCCATCTCATGGGCTTGGCATCTTGTAGATACAGGTGATTCATTAAGAGC
>DAOWAG010000376.1 GCA_030634715.1 Candidatus Aegiribacteria sp.
CGCGAAGCTCTCCGGACGGAGCGGCCAGAAAAGCCTTAACGCTTAAACTGTGATCCGTATTTATATCCCATGGAGAGGGCCAGTCCGAGCTTCCATTCTCCGATGGATCCGTGGCAATGACAATATCCCTCAGCGAAACTATCCCAAGTGGCCCCCCATTCGTGGATGTCCTTGCATCGATAATACCCGATATGTAGACGGGACCTGTCGATATCACTGTAAGGGGAACAGTCAGTACACTCTTTGACTTCATATAGACTGGCAGACTACCGTTTTCAATAAAAATAAGATTGGAATCGGAAGAAAGCTGTATTATTTCCGTCGGACTGAGTATTCCCTTCCTGAACGTGATCCTGTCCCCTTCGAAGAGGATTCTCTTCACTCCATAAAGGAGAGTTCCCTGACCAGCGGCTTCAGATCGCAATCCGTCGAAGTGGTCGTGAAGCCTTGTGAAATCAATTTCCTGAGCATCAGTATTCCAGGAGGGACTTCCTCCCCGGTGGTTTACATATGGTTGCACCCATGTATTGCTTCCCTCCGGATGGGGAATCTCGGAAAATCCGGATCCCGAAAAATAGAAACCTCCCTCTGTTGTAGTGGAGATTTCCCGTGCAAAAGGATCGTTTGACGAATCAGACGAAGCACTCGAAAACTCAATGGGTCCATTACAGTGTACAGGGCCATTCATCACCCTTCCATCCGTGAAGAAACCGACCGGAATCGATTCATCAACCAGGAATGCGTACCTTGAAGGGGAATCAGGAAAATACCTGGCAACAACAGTTTCAATCCCTTCACCCGATATGCCGATGCTTCTGATCTCCACACCCCGGTTGGTGAACGGTCTGTCAACGAGATCGCAGGGATCTATAACCACAAGAACCATGTCATCCACTCCCGGAATCGATATCCATTCTGCGCTGTCACCAGGAAGAAAGATGGGTTCAGTTCCTGAAGGAGGAATCACATCAAGAGAAAGGTAATGTACTGCAAGCCTCATACCTGATTCGGCTGCAAACCGGGCACTGATCCTGTCTAGAGTCCAGTTCATCGATGCGACATTCGACGCAAAAAGAACGTATACACCTCCCGCAAGAATACTCAGAACGATCATGACAACGAAAACAACGGCGAGAGCAGCACCTCTGCGGCTTCCGTCGCTGTTTCCGTTTCCTGACTGATCTATCGTTTCAGTTCTCCCTTCCAGGATGTTACTGCTGGTTTTCTCCAATGTTACTCTCAGTTAATTCAGGCTCCTCCTCCCAGTAGGCGGTATCCCAGATACCGGTCTGAGGATAAAACGGAGGATTTATGTTCATTAGCCTTGGATCGTAGACGATGTGTAGCGAGTAGCCCCAGGTATTGCCACTGACTGCCCAGTTTAGATCCCCTTCCTCGTTTATTATGTAGCTGCCCACGATTGAGAGGTCAATAGCTGGAGATGGCCAATGGGCAATGGAGTCAAGCTCCACCTGGAAAAATCCATCCATCACCATGATCACGCCATCGAACCGCAGACTGCCTACATCGTATGTATCAATCGACCAGGGGGCAGCCCATTCAGAAGGACCTGACCAATTGGGGTTACTCGGGTCTTCGGCTATGACAAAGTTCCCTTTTACGATGATACCGAGCATGATATCGTTATCCGGATTAAGCAAATCATCGTTCTGGTAGAGAAGCGAACCGGACATGCCGAGATTGCCGTTAACACCTATGGTCAGGGGTATTCTCAGACCAGTAGTCAGCGTGTCTGTCAGCATACCCTTCAGATACTAACATTTCCTGTGAAATGCCTCTTCCTAACAGATAAACCACCACTGCTCTGGCCCTTTCTTTTGAGAGCTTCTGGTTGATGCGCAGCGATCCAGTATTATC
>DAOWAG010000039.1 GCA_030634715.1 Candidatus Aegiribacteria sp.
GATACTTTTTTTCTTCTGCGTCCCGCTCTTGCCGCGAGCAGACTCAGTTCAAAAAGGACATATAGAGGAAGGGTCAGCATTATCTGAGTCAGAGGATCTGGAGGAGTCAGTAGAGCTGCTATGATAAGCAGTCCCACTATTATATGTCTTCTGAATCTTGCCAGAGACTGTGGAGTAACAACTCCCATCCTTACCAGTATAAGCACCAGGACAGGGAGCTGAAATGCGATACCGAAAAGCAGAATGAACCTTCCGAGAAAACTGATATAATTCGCAAGACTCCAGTCTCCGGTGATGTTTCCGGTTTCAAAACTGTGAAATACACCAAGCACCGGTTTAAGCATCAGGAACCAGGCAAATGCCGCTCCTGCAAGAAAAAGGAGGACTGAGACAATCGCTGCCCAGGTAGCTGTCTTCCTCTCCTTTCTGTACAATCCGGGAGAGACGAATCTCCAGAACTGATAGAATATTATCGGAGAAGAGGCAATAATACCTGCGGTAAGCGAAAGATTGAGATGAGCTGAAAAAGCCTCCGCTGGAGCAAGAGTCTGGAGACTTTCGGGACCATGGATGAGTACCAGTGTCATCAGTTGTCTGCTGAACAGGAAGAATACTATCACAGAACCCGCGAGCAGTCCCAGAACAATGAATATTCGCTTCCTCAGCTCTTCAAGGTGCTCCCAGAAACTGCCCTCAGTGATTTTTTTCAATCTGGATCTACGCTCTCAGACAACTCAGGATCTCTGGAAGAATTTCCTCTTCCTGATCAGTTGTCATTGGGATTAACCTGCAGTCACCCCAGTCAAAAGGGAGAGCCCAGATCCGTCCGCTTATTCTGGTTTTTTTATCATACTGAAGCAGTCTTGTGAGCACTTCAGAAGAAGGTATCCCCTCGATTTCTGTTGGCAGACCGCTGATTTCCAGCAAGTGCTTGATCTCATCCGGAAGATCACTGTTTCCACCGTATCTGACAGCGATAGCGGCTTCAGCGATCATACCAAGGCCAACCGCTTCCCCATGAGACAGTCTGAATTCACTCGCGCTCTCAAGAGCATGTCCTACCGTATGTCCAAGGTTAAGAAGCATTCTGGAACCATTCTCAAGCAGGTCTTCAGAGACAATATCACCCTTTACCTTCAGACATCTCTCTATCATCTCAGTAATCTGATCTGAGGAGTTTTCCGCTTCACTCACTTCCTGAATAATAGTCTTGATTCCAGGATCACCAATAAGTGCGGTCTTCAATGCTTCTGCTATACCGTTCCGGAATTCCCGCCCGGGCAGTGTCTCGAGATATTCAGGCGCTATTACAATCATCTCCGCTGGATGAAAAGTGCCAATCTGGTTCTTTACTCCGGCAAGGTTCACTCCGGTTTTTCCACCAAGACATGCGTCCACCATTGACAGAAGTGTGGTGGGAACGAGCATGAGTCTCAAACCTCTGAGGTAAGTAGATGCTGCCATTGCACCGATATCACACGTCAATCCGCCTCCTATAACAATGAAAGGAGTATCTCTCCGGACTCCAGCTCCGGCCATGCTTTCCCAGATCTGATCAAGTGTGAATGTATTTTTCAGTTCCTCTGTGGCATCCATCAGATAATGTCCGGAAGATGTTGAAAAAAGAGGTTGCAGATGATGATTCCACAGTCTTCCAACTTCTGAATCAACAACAAGAAAAGAACTCTTCCATTCGTCCGTCAGCTCTCGTATCCAGTTCAATCCATCAGCACCTGCACTTGAATTTGGATTGGGATACGTTCGAATTACAGTCACTGGATCATCGATGTGCAGTTTAAGATTTTTCATAATACTCATGGCCCCCATACAAACCAGATGAACGCGGCTCCGGTGATAGTTGCGGCAAGGGTGAAAGGTAACCCTATTTTAACAAAGTCCATGAAGGATACTTTAAACCCGTTCTTTCTCAGAACTGATACGGATACAATGTTCGCCGCGGCACCAACCGGTGAAATATTTCCGCCAAGACAAGCTCCTATGAGCAATCCGAATGTGAGATAATAGTGACTCTGGCCAAGATTACCCATAGTCTGTGCAATCGCGTGCGTTACCGGAATCATAGCTGTAACATATGGAACATTATCGATAAAAGCGCTGAATACGACAGCGCTTGTCACTATTAAAAGGAAAGCCAGCAGCGGATTGTTGCCCGATACACCTGCCAGGAACACACCAATTTTTTCCATGACTCCCAGCTGCTCCAGAGCTCCAACCATGAAGAAGATCCCTGCCAGCAGAAAGAGTGTATCCCAGTCGAATCCTCTTAGAATCGCTCTCGTAGATCGATTGCAGTACTTCTCTCCACATATGTTTCGAGGATATTTTCTTCTGTAAACGGAATGCCAGATAACAGCAACAGCCCCTCCTGCTGCGCAGAGGAGACCTGCTTCCAGACCGACACCGGGAAAGAAAAAACTGAGAGTTGCCAACCCGACAATCACACCTGCAAGCACCCATGCTGGAAACCAGCTGTTCACTTTCGGGATTTTCACCACAGGCAAGGCTCGCGGATCTCTTCTCAAGAACTTGTGCAGTACAAAGAAGGAAGCTATGGCTCCAATCTGAACTGCGAAGAATATGCCCGGCTTTCCGTCCATGAAAAAGAAATCGTTAAAATCCATATTTTCCGCGGCTGCGAGAATCATGCTGGGGGGATCACCAATAAGAGTTGCTGTTCCCTGGAGATTACTGGCTACGGCAATTCCAATAAGGAGACCTACCGGATTTGCGTCCAGTTTTCTTGCGACTTCAAGGGCGATGGGGGCAACGATCATTACCGTTGCAACGTTTTCAACAAAAATGGAGATCACACCTGAAAGGATGCACAGATAAATAGCCGCGTGACCGTAATCTCTTGACCGAGTAACAATATGCGCTGCAAGATATCCCGGTATTCCGACTTCAATAAGAACTTCAGCAATTAACAGAATACCGGAGAATATCAGCAGTACACTGAAGTTGATTCCTGAGAAAACAGTACCCATTTCCTGCCAGCCTGCAAAGCATCCCAGTATCATACTGAAAAGAATAGCCAGAATGGCTGATATCCATATTGCAAGTCCCCGTTTTTTATGAGCGACAGCAATATAGGCGTACGCTGCAAGAAAAAATATCGAGAATACCAGGCCTGAATTCAAGCTCAGTTTCCTGGATTATATTCTACAAGAGTCAGTGTACTGTCTGCTGTTGTACTGGAAACCATTCCAACATTCGGTGCCAGCCACATATGCCTGCTCACGATAGTTGTCTCAGGATTGAATCCGCTGACTCGAATCCAGTTTATGGTTGTCTCATACTGATGGATATGATAGCAGTCCGACCATTCTCCGTCGGGACTTGTTTCAATTCCGAGTACGGTTGAAGCCCTTTTCCAGTCATGGCTTATAGTTACTCCCTGACTGACCGCAAATGTTGAGATGCTGTCATTTCTTGTGTATCCGGTAACCAAAGGCCAGTCCAGCCATGTCACCCAGGCCTGATATAGAGGAACTTCATATCCGTTGAACATGACTCTATGGTCTTCGTAATGTTCAAGCTTATTGCTTCCGTCAATCCAGTAAGAGTAGTCCGCTCCGGAAAGAACCCTGTAGCATGCCCTCTCTCCAATTTCTGTCTGATCAATAACTGTGACAATCAGACTGCCGCTCTCATTGATGGAGTACTCCCACTGACTGCCGATACTGCTTATCGGAAAGTAGTTTGAACCCAGCCTGTAAAACAGCGGATTTCTGTCGCAACCAGCTAAAGTGACAATCAGCACAATTGCCAGGACCGGTATCAGTAACTTTCTCACAACGTCACCTCCCTGGAAATACCGAAAAGGAGAGTGAAAGAATCACCTGTTTCTTTCTCACCAAGCACACTTGAGTAATCTACTCCAGTTCTTCCTCTGAATCCTGCTCCCATACTGAAATCCCATCTCATTCCGACCCTCCAGAAAGGATCCCAGGATACAGGGTCGGCGCCATCGCCATTACTCAGCGAACTGCGGCAGATCCCGAATCCGCACTCAATCCCAGGATTGAATACACTACCCCATGGTCTAAGATAATATCCAACGTTTATTCCTGGTTTCAGGAGAGTAAAGGTTGCCGATCCCTGATCAGCCCCTCCATACACATTTCCATTAATCAATCCTCCCACTCTCAGGGAAGGCGTGACGATCCAGGACGCGGACAATCCAACATCTACTCCGGTACTCAGACTGTTCCCCCATTGACCTGTAGGAAATGACGGCCCACCCGTTGCGACCAGTTCAATATCAATGGCTGCGCACGCTATCATGGCAGCAAATGTCAGTATCATGGCATACCTCAATGAAATCTACCTCCTTGCAAATCCAGAGCTGGCAGTGCCATATCCTGCATGCCGGTCAGGATTTTCAATGATTCTCCCGCTACTTTCCTTAATGCCTTCTCCGCAAGATCAGGAAGATTGTTCTCCTGACTCAGATGCGCAAGAACACAAACTTCCAGATTCTCGTGACGAACTGTATCCAGCAGCTCCGCAGCAGCCTGATTCGAGAGATGACCGGTGGTTGAAGCGATCCTCTGCTTCAGGCTCCATGGGTAATTCCCTTCCCAGAGCATATCTTCATCATGGTTGAATTCCAGAACCAGTGCAGTACATCCGGAAAGACTTTCCTTTACCAGAGGACTGGACTGCCCCAGATCAGTGGCGATTCCAAGTCTACCGGAATCCCATGCGATTACATACCCTGATGGATCGGCTGCGTCATGAGCAACACTGAACGCGCTTATCGAATATGATCCAAAATCAATACTGGTCCCATTTGGAAACACATGAATCTCCTGAATCTTACCAAGTCTGTGTCTGGAAGCGTTCAAAGTTCCCTCCGTGGCAAAAACAGGAATTCCCCACTTTCTCGACAGTACACCTGCACCTTTTACATGATCCGAATGTTCGTGACTGATGAACAGCGCTTGAGGATGTATACCGGTAAAACCGGAATCAACAAGCCTGGATGTATGCAGCTTCCCGCTCAATCCAGCATCTATGAATATCATCGTACCTTCATGTTCTACAGTAAGAGCATTACCCCTGCTGCCACTGGCGAGTACACCAAGTCTCATAAAGCAGTTCCTCCCTCATTAGAAACTCGATGAAATACAGCTGAATCAACAGGATATTCCGGATGCCCTGTCTGACCCCAGAAATTTCTGAGAATCCATGTGCTGTCAGGGGAGAGTGAGTTAAGGCTGAACACACAGATACCGCTGCCTCCCCGCTCAAGTGCTTCTCGTGCACCTGTTAATGCAGAAGTAATCGGCTGATTGTAAATTCCTATTCCGTGAATCACTCTTGAGGGATTGATTCCGGTTCCGAGAATTGCCAGTTCCCTGGCCTTTGCTGCATCAGTAGTATAGGCCATCGTGCAGACAAAATCGACAAGTCCCGCAGAAAGCCAGTATCTCCAGTCACAGCCATAATGGCTGGCAGCTTCGAATGGATCAGCCATTACAGCACATGACAGAAGCGTTTCCGGTGATTCACTTCTGAGAGCGGATCGCACAGTCTCCACTGTCATGGTGACCTGATCAATTCTCCATTGAGACCACAATTCAGACAGTTCTTCCGCACCACCGCTCCTTCTGAAGAGATCCAGCGGGTCTCTTCCCGTTCTGAAATAGAACGCGTCCAGTGCGGATGACTCAAATCCAAAGGAGGGATTTGGATAGCGAATATAATCGAGGTGAATTCCATCAATATTGTACTCAGTCGCGATTTCAACAGCGATATCCGCAATATATTCTCGAACCTCGGATACAGCGGGAGATAGAGTAGCTCCCACAATTCCTTTATCCTCACATTCTATGCGAGAGTAGTCTCTGGTTGATCGACCATATTTATCAGCTATAAACCAATCAGGATGGGAATACCAGATATGTGTAGAATCGGAAGGCGGCTGCGGAGCGGACCACACAAGAAAAGCATTTACCCAGGCATGAACTTCCATTCCTCGAGGGCGAGCTCGCATTATAATGTAATCAAGTGGATCGAAATTCCGCTGAAAAGCGGCCAATGGAAGTATGGAGGAATTGTAGTAGGCTTCAGCTCTGCCTACTACCTGCACAATAAGACCATTTGCTCCAGCTTCAGAAGCATTCTCTATGAGCGCATCTATCGACTCAGGGCTGGTCAGCCCGTCTCTCACAACCCAGAAGTATCGGCTTGCACATACAGGAACAGTTCCCTGGACTACCCCTGCGAAAATAAGCATGACCAACAGTAATACTCGCAATTCTATCTTCATGTTCTTCACCTGCTACTGTCAAAACAAATTTCGGAAACAGCTCTGACGAGATGCTCAATGTCAACAATATTATTCTTGGGGCTGATTGAAAAACCCAGATATCTGTCAGGATTGAACATATCCCTGCCTGTACTCTCCAGATAGGCAAGCCGCTCTACGGAGTTATGTGATGGAAGGACGATATTGGCATCCTCCAGTTTCGCATGGAATCTGTCCGGTGCTGCCCTCATACTCAGTAAAGCTGTTCCCGGAAGAAGATTATCAGTACAATCTCCAATGAGGGAATATTTTATTCCATTGTAATCGAGACCATCAAGCAAATCTGTTCGAAGCTGATTTACAATCCTTGCTCTGGGAACAATGCCGGTGTTGAGTACACCAATAGCAGCGGTCATTCCGGAGATTCCGGGAATATTCATCATGCAGGAGAATTCCGGAGCATAACTCATCAGCCAGGGATCTGAATCGGTTATTACAACTGCTGCTGCCCCAGGTGGTCCGCCAATCTTCTGCGAGGATAAGGTGATTGCGTCGATATCAGTACTGGATAGATCAATTTCAACCTTCCCGACCGCATTACAGGCATCGGAGTGAAAAAGAGCTCCCTTTGAATGAGCTATTGCAGCGAGTTCCTCAACAGGCTGAATAACGCCTGAAATACTGCTCGACCAGGCAATGGTTACAAGTCCGGTCTCATCATTCATCGCATTCCTCAATGATTCTGGAATAATCCTGCCATCATTGCTGATCGGAAGAATTGTGATGCTGGATCCCTCTACTCTGAGCATCTTGAGAGCTTTCATGATTGAAGAGTGCTCTACCGGGGATGAAATGATATGCTTCCTGCTGTTATTCCTTGCCTGCCTGCCCATAGCAAGGACAGAGAGACCGTTTGCAACTCCACCATCGTAATAGAACAGAGTTCTCGTGCCACCTACGAATTCGGCGATCAGAGCACCTGCTTCTTCAATGAATATTTGTGTTTTTCTTCCCGGAAGATTGCTGCTGCGACGGTGCCCATATCCATTTTTCATCGACACGGTGAACGCTTTGATTGCATTTTCATTCACCGGTGTTACAGTAAGATGATCAAGGTAGGTAATTCTATTCAGTCTATTGCTCCCATCTACGTGAAATTCTCAGGAAATTCTTCTTTCTCCGGTCTTGAGAAGAGTTCAGCAATAGCATCCATGATAGGATAATCCCTGTTAAGTATCCTCCTGACAGTACGTGTGATGGGCATATCTACATCAAACCTCTCAGCGAGTGTCATAATGGCGGATGATGTATCAACTCCCTCAGCCAGTCCTGATAGTCCTTCAACTGTACGGCTGGCAAACGCCTCTCCAAATAACCTGTTATGACTGAAGGGTGAAAACAGGGTAGCCTCGTAATCACCTAAATGAGAAAGCCCATAAACACTTCTCCAATCGCCACCCATAGCTGCAACAAGCCTTGCGACTTCCTGCGGTGCACGAGCCATGAGAGCACCTTTGAGACCTGACATATTAAGTCCATCAAGGATTCCAGCTGCTATTCCAATAACGTTCTTGGCAGCAGCTCCCACCTCGCAACCGATCATGTCTCGCGACCAGTAGAATCGTATCAGATCACTACTCATCAGCCTGGATATGCGAATAGCATTATGATCACTATCGGATGCGATAAGCATGCAACTGGGCACTTCAGCGAGAAACTGCTGCAGGTGACCAGGTCCAACCCAGATAGAAAGACTCCGTGGATTCAGGGCTTCCTGATCAGCTATTTCTGACAATCTTAATCCGGTTACTTTTTCAATACCCTTCATACAGAGAATGATATCTGTACGTGATAGATCGTTCGCGGCTAGTTCTGATGCAAGTTTTCTGAATTCCTGAGCGGGAACAGCAATAGTAATTATGTCGCATGCAGCCGCTTCCGCAAGATTTGTGGTCAGGTGAATATTCTTCGGAAGTTCGAGATAGCTGTTTTTACCTGTTTCCTGAAGCTCACGAAAAC
>DAOWAG010000109.1 GCA_030634715.1 Candidatus Aegiribacteria sp.
CTTGCAAACAATCTGATTCTGTGCTGGTTGTTTGCATAGGGAATTGTATTTGCTGGTACATTGCAGTCAAATGTGAAAAATGTCTTCTGCTTATCGTTAATTGGAGTATCGCCCCCGTACTTCTCCAGGTTTCCAACAACACTCGCTCCAGCAAAATCTCTAGCTGTTCTGTTGTCAATCTCGATCCACGCAACGTCACCAGCTCTGCAATCAACTCCACTGTGAGAAGACAAGATTTTCTCTACTATTGTTCTGCCCATTTCTGCCTCCATACTTGTGTATGCCATTCTCCTCTGGGATCTCTCCCAAGCAGAAAACACCTGAGAAATATCTCAGGAAGACCTTCTGCTATGTATTTTGCTTCATACGCGTGAACATCGAACGGAACACAATGCCAGCAAACAGATGTTGTAGTGTTCTCTTCATCTACTTCAATTACAGCTACAGTCGCTTCACCCGGGAGTGTGCCCCCGCCGATGCTGCCTGGATTGACAATCATCCGAGAACCCAGCCCCTTAAGAAACATCTCATGAGTATGCCCCAGAGCAAGCACATCGCAGGAATTACTTCTGAAAAGAAGATCATAGGCTTCGTTCGGCATGTTTGGCTGAATACCGCTTGAGATTTTTCCTGGAAGACCATGAACACACAGGATTCTTCTGCTTCCGATTTGATATCTCACCTCAGAGGGAAGCTTCCGAAGGAATTTCCTCTGAGAATCAGTAATATTGTCTTGGGTCCATTGAAGTGTTTTCCCGGCCAGCTGCTCCCAGTGAATATTGGGGTAATCGTCTCCGGTATCACTCCTGCCCTTCGCAACTGTCCGGTCGCAGTTGCCCTGGACAATATCCATATCGTGCTGCCTGACGAAATCGATAACTTCACCTGGATAAGGACCGTACTGAACAAGATCACCAAGACAGACAACCTGATCGATTCTCTCAGTTTCAAACAGATCCCATGCCGCTTCGAGACCTGGAAGATTGCCGTGGATATCTGAAAGAATTCCGATTTTCATATGCAGAACTCCCTGTCATACAGCAGGACACCTCTGGTCTGTTCAGCATGACCTGCGGGATCACCCTCAGAAAGCTCAATTAGAATACTCTCATTCACTGTCTTCACAGCCACTCTCACTTCCGAACTTCCCGCAAGGATATCTACGGGCATTCTTTCATATTCGTACTCGTATGGCGGAGGATTCCACCGGGTCTGTGAATATCTGAAAGTTTCCAGAAGAATGCCCAGTGCCATTCTCAATGACCTGAAACATGACCTGTCGATAACATGGATTTCAGCACCATAGCACATCACTCCACTGTGCTTGTTGAATGTGGGCAGAAATGCGTGTGGTCTGAGAACTGCACCCTCCGTCCAGATGGTTCCATTCAACCTGGAACAGAGTGCTTTTCCATCAATCCAAGGTGCTCCGAATACATTAAATGGTCTGGTGGTTCCTCGTCCTTCGGAAAGATTTGTCGCTTCCAGCAGACACATTCCAGGATAGACAAGAGCAGTTTCAGGTGTAGGCATGTTGGGCGAAGGATACACCCATGCATAATCATCGGAAATCCCCTGACCGTCCCATCCGGTCATTTCAATAACCATAGGTTCAGGAGCTCCATCAAAACGGGCAAACAATCTTGCCAGTTCTCCAATTGTCAGTGCGTGACGAACCGGAATCGGGTAGAGGCCAACAAACGATTCATATCCTGGCAGAAGCGGTTTTCCCTCGATTATTGAATTTCCAAGGGGGTTAGGCCTGTCGAGTATGACAACAGGAATTCCAAGATCGGAACATTTTTTCATGCAGTATGCCATTGTGTAGACATATGTGTAATACCTTGCCCCGACATCCTGAAGGTCGACTACAAGGCAGTCCAGTCCTTCAAGCATTTCAGAACTGGGTATACGGGTTTTTCCGTAAAGACTGTGGACAGGAATACCGTAATCGGGATGAGTGTAACCTTCCCACTCGATCATATTATCCTGCGTCTCACCATAGAATCCGTGCTGAGGTCCGAATAACGCGGTGAGTTCGATTCCATCTATCCCGGCGAGTACATCGACCGACGGCCTGTACTGCGAATTAACTGCCGCATAGTGAGAAAGCAGCCCGATACATTTGCCGGGAAGCATCTCCCGCCGTAATCGATCCAGGCCGGTTTTCATCAAAGAAATTCCTTTCGGGTGGATATTCCGAAGATAGATGGTTGAGTCAGAATTCCAGCCTGTCACCCCTTCGAAGCACAACTACTCTGTCGCGGAATCTCCGCGCAAGATCCCGTTCGATTTCATGTCTGAACCAAGGTTTGAGATGAAAAGTATATACGGGAACATCGGGCTTGTTCAGTTTCTTCAGCTCGTTCTCCAGAAGAGCTGGAGTAAGGTGATTGCTGGCGATTGCTATATCGGTCTGACTGTCCGGAAATGAAACTTCCGCAATAACCATTCTCAGGTCATTAAGCTCTGATCCTCTTTCCCAGAGCGTCTCTGTAGGCCCCGTATCACCAGTATGCAGGATAGAACCCGTACTGGATCGAAACAGAAATCCTCTTGCTCCGGCACTATGACAAACCGGTTCTGACCATGCGCTGAGCCCTCCGGGAAGTTCAAACCACGCTCTGTCCTTCATTGTCTCGTAAACAAGAGCAGGACCAGTGGAAGTTCTTATCCTGCTGAAATCAGGCCACAGCATATCATTCATGTAGTGTTTAATTACCACATCAAGACATGCCTGACTGCCCATAACCCTCAGGGGTTCATCTCTGAACATTACAGTAGCATCAACCATGAAACCCAGTTCAAGTATATGATCAAGGTGTGCGTGGGTGAGAAGAACCATATCAATATTCTGCTGCTGCGAAGCCGACAGCGTGGAAGCTGACCCCGCATCAAGAAGAATTGAATCACCTAGAAGCATTGAACACAGATTGCATCCGCACTGCTTTGATCCGTCAACACCTATCACATCAATGTACACTTCCTTTTCCTCTCTTTATCACTCTGGGCATGAAGGGGCTTATCCGCGTAACAATCTCGTAATTTATTGTACCTGCCCATTCCGCCATCATCTCAGCGGAAATACTCTCATCTCCATCTTTCCCGAGCAGTACAACCTCATCCTCCAGGCGGGACTGGGGAATATCGGTAAGGTCAACCATTAACAGATTCATGCAGACCCTTCCAAGCAATGGAGCTCGTTTCCCCCTGATCAGTACATGCGCTGAGTTTCCGCACCCTCTATCGTAACCATCCGCGTAACCAACAGGCAGCACTCCAAGTCTTGTTTCTCTATTCGTCCTGAATGTACATCCATAGCCAACGAAACTTCCTGGCTGAATGATCTTTATCTGAACGATTCTCGTCTTCCATGAAAGAACTGGCTTTAGATCAGGTACCGATCTTCCGGTAGTCTGGGCGGAAAGAAATGTCTCTCTTGAAGGCCATAAACCATATAAACCGATTCCAGTCCTCAACATATTGAAGTGAGTCTCAGGGAATAGAATTGCAGCCGCTGTGCACGCGGTATGAATAACTTCAGGATTAATACCCGCATCTCTGAATGTACAGAGAGCTTTTTCGAATCGGTGAAGCTGCTCAACTGCATACTCATGATTCAGAGTATCTTCGATATTGGCGAAATGAGTCGACAGACCTTCTATCTCTATTCCGGGAATCAGCTCAGCGCGACTGATAAATTCAGGTATGTTTTCAGACAGTATTCCCTGTCTGTTCGTACCGGTTTCTATCTTGATATGAATTCTGGCAGGTCTTCCCTGACTTACTGCCTTCTTCAGCTTCTCCAGCGTCTCGGTATTGTAGACTGTCAGACGGAGATCAGCTTCAATTGCTTCAGCAAGTCTATCAAGCAGCACGTTGCCCAGCAGAAGGATAGGTCGGTCAATTCCAATATTTCTTAGTTCGAGTCCTTCATCAAGGGAATTCACAGCGAACCACGTAGCAGACGGAAGCAGACTGGTTATCTCTCTGACACCATGTCCGTATGCATTGGCTTTGACTACAGCACAGACAGGGAAATTCTGCCCGTTCGCTGAACAAGCCCTTAACTGACGCAGATTCCAGTCAGGAGCTGATTCTTCAATTTCGATCCATTTCAGGTAATTCATACCCTAATCTATAAACAGCGTATATTCCGCAAGCAAGGATAACAAATGAACAGAAAATTATTGAGAGGTAGCAAATATGTCACAGGTTTTCCTGCTGCCAGCGGAGAAGACAGATCTTCCCGGAGCTTTCAAAGAGCTGCTGGGGAGCCTGGGAACCGCCGCGAAGTTGAAATCGACGGATCTTGTTGCAGTAAAAATTCACCCCGGTGAAGCGGGAAATACATCATATGTGAGCGCTGAGAATGTAAATAAAATCATCAACGCCTTGAATTTTACTGCTGACCGGATATTCCTCACCGACACTACCGTACTATATCCTGGCCGCAGAATGTCGGCACCGGATTATATACGTCTTGCCGCGGAACACGGATTCGGCATTCCGGCTACACCACCGTTCATCGTCGCTGACGGTCTGCACGGGGAGAATGAAACTCTTATTGAAATACCGGATGGATACGATTCTTCTGAAGCCCATCTCGCATCAATAATCTGCAGCGCTGATGCTATGATTGTAATCAGCCATTTCAAAGGTCATCTCCTTACCGGATTCGGAGGAGCGATAAAGCACCTGGGAATGGGATGTGCATCCAGAGCTGGAAAATTGTTTCAACATTCTTCAGTGAAACCGAATATCAAGAGCGACAGTTGCACCGTATGCGGAATATGCTCGACATATTGTCCTTCCGGAGCGATATCAATAAGCGCATTCGCAATGATCAATGAAAAACTCTGCACAGGTTGCGGCGAGTGTCTTGGACGGTGCCCGGAAGGTATCATCAGCGTCAGCTGGAATCAGGATACGAGTACATTCATAAGAAGAATGGTTGAATATGCATCAGTTGTTGCGAAAACGGTGAATCCTGTTCTGTATGTGAATTTCGTCACAGCAGTGGTTCCGGATTGCGACTGCATGCATGATACATATCCACCACTTGTCGATGACTTAGGCATTCTGGCTTCCACCGATCCTGTTGCCCTGGATAAGGCTTCACTTGATCTTGTCACCTCTGCCCCATCGGCTGCGAATTCACCGGTTGCAGAGAAAGCTGATGTGGGGGATAATAAATTCAGGGCTTTCCGTCCTGACATAGATGATGAAATTC
>DAOWAG010000242.1 GCA_030634715.1 Candidatus Aegiribacteria sp.
GACAGTACGGAAAGGGCATCCTTCAGGGGTTCAACAAGAAGCGAATACGGCTGTCGTCGAATGTGCTCCATGGAGGAATATTTCACAACCAGCACTTTCAAGAAATTGCAGTAATTCAGAAGTTCATCGACAAGTCTGCTCTTCCCCACTCCTGTGTCACCGGTAACAACGGCAAAGCGGCTGGAATCCGTAACTGATTCCTCAACCAGGTGACGGAGCTTCTGGAGTTCAGGACGACGACCGACCATATGAGCTGAACTGATCTCGGGAGCTTCAGAGCTCATCAGGTCTTCTGTAAAAAAGAAGACTCTTCCTCTTCCTGCATCCTTCGCGCGGTAAAGCGCTTTATCAGCACGGGAGACAAGTTCCAGAATGGATCCGTCAGGCTCCCTGCTCTGACTTACACCAATTGAAAGACTGATTCGGAGTCCGGATGGAAAACTCATTTTTCCCGCTTCGTATATCAACCTCTGAGCAAGATCCAGAGCTCCTTCTCCAGAAGTATCCGGAAGGATGAGAATGAATTCATCACCACCGAATCTAATTGCAGTATCGGCTTTCTTTAGATTGACCTGGATTGTCAGCGCCAGTTGATGAAGAACTCTGTCACCTGAGAGATGGCCATAAATATCGTTGATCAGTTTAAAGTGATCAATATCAAGCATTAAAAGAGACCAGACTCCGTCTTTCCTTAGATATTCATCTTTGATTTCATCCAGATAGGATCTGTCATGCAGACCTGTTAATGGATCAATTCCTATTCTATCCCTCTTGCTGGAATCAGTATTTTTCATATTGATAAGTAACTAACAGAGAAGTCCCTCCGTGTCCAGTATTATCAGTTTAGAAGCCTGAAATACTCTTGCTTGCACATTTGCTCGATCGCAAGAAGATTCCTAAAAGCATCATTGAAATCTTCCTTTGATGCAGTGAAAAGCCCATGACCCCATACAATTACGCCCCGTTTGTTCTCCATCGCTGGTGGAAGAGTATTGCACAGTCCATAACGACCTGTCCCTACTTCACCAGGAACGATGGGAAGGTCACGCATGAAACGTTCCTCGGGACACCGGATATGGCATGATCCTCTCGTATCGCAATTCTCCTTCCGACAGTCCATCGACATTATTACAGAAAATTTCGGATGACCGTGAAGAATCGCATTCATACCTGTAAGTCGAAGTATACCCATGTGAGCTGAGAACTCACTGGAAGCCGTGATACTTGTGCACGCCGATCCATCCATGGGACAGGGATCAATACAACCTTCAAGCTCATCCAGAGAAGAGGTTGTCTGACTGATGAACAGAGTATCACCCCACCTCAGAGAGACATTACCGAAGAAGGAATCAACAAGCCTGTGCTCAACTGTCTGCCTGCCGGCCTGCGCAACTGCTCTGTAAACATCTTCCCTGTTCCGGAAAGGTCCAGACATAAGTAAGGGAGGTGTATCAGGGTATTCATCGAGGTTGTTAAGGGCATTCCTGAAGACCCGCTCCTGCTCGAGTGAGACACTACCTCTTCTACTGTCCCGAAGGTAATCAACAAAAAATTTTATAAAGCAGGCAAAGCAGACTGAGCTGTAAAATATGAATGCCTGCTCCGGACTTACGGTGCCCCAGGTAACAATTCCTTTTCCCTTGATGATTACACTCTTTCGCTTCCTGAGTTTCTCTATGATCATATCTGATCTGAAATCTTGAATGACAGGAAGATCATGCATAAAAGTACGCGTTTCAGAATCTTCAGGCTGAATACAGCTCACATCTCCTGATGCCAGAAAATCAATTATTGAGCGATACGGTTCCGCAGGAAGAGAAAAAAGCAGGGAATTTATATTCAATCCACTGAATACGTCTTCCAGAACAGGGATTGCGGGATCCTCCCTGTTCCATTCAAGTTCTGCATCAAGACCGCCCAGAAGAGGATGACCAGCTTCGGCAAGCCCCGCGGAAACCATTTTGGCCGAGTACTTCTGAAGAAGACTTTTCACAGCAGGTCCTCCAGTCCCAGTTCAGAAGCCTTACTCCGCAGCGGACACCCTTTCCTGTCCAGCCCCCGGACTCGGTAATACTTCGACCTTGTCTCCAGGAACTCATCGTGGTTAAGCGCAGGAATCTCGATACCTTCACCGGAACTCCCTGCTTCGGAAAAGAATCTTGGTGGTAAATCGTCATCCTCAGAAGTAAAACCGCACTTCGAGTTCATTATTCGGTCTCTGAAATAAATCCTCTCCCCCGCTGCCAGAAGATCCTGAGCTGAGGTTTCAGCGCCGGTTACGGCAGTAAAGGCTGAAGCGTATTCCTCCAGAGAACAGCCGAAAAAGAAAAATTTGCATGCGGTGAGTGAATCAATAACAGCGTTCATATCCTCCGCTATCTTTACTATCCTGGCTTTACCCTCAAAAGAAAACCTGTCTGTAGCAACCGGCTTCCGTAGAATCTCGTGGCTTATAGGATATGCGCGCAGGTGACATGCTCCCCTGGTGGAAGTGACGTAGCCAAGTGCCATTCCGTAAGCCCCTCTCGGATCATATCCAGGCAGATCCATCCCCTTCACTGACATCGAGAGGTTCGGGCAGCCCTTCGACCTGGCGAACAGAAATGATCCCAGTCCAAGTTCGACTCCCTCTCCTCTTCTGAAAGCTATATCAAGCAACAGTCCGGTGATTCGTTCAGCAGTGAGCTTCTCACCACTTATCTCTGAAAAGCATGCGAGAGCCGAACCTGCGGAAATAGTATCCATACCGGTCTGGTTGCATATCATATTCGCTTCAGTAACTGCCTGTAGATCATCATTCTCGATCAAAGCGCTGAAATGTGACATTGTCTCGAATTCCGGAAGATGAGTTCCATCCTCTCCAACTCTTTTACACAGGATATGACATGCTTTACATCCGTATCTCTTCGATCTGTATGCTTTGGAGAATGCATGAGAGTTCATGGATGAAGCCTGA
>DAOWAG010000232.1 GCA_030634715.1 Candidatus Aegiribacteria sp.
AGAAGCGCTTCATCTCTCTGAATTCGTCGGGAAACTGACTCTGGTTCATAGAAGAGACAAATTCAGAGCAGAGCCCTATCTTGCTGAAAAACTTCTCTCATGTCCCAACTGCGAGGTAATCTGGAATTCAACACTGAAATCTATAACTGGTAATGACGGCGTTGAAGGTGTAACTCTGATAACACCTGAGGGTGAGAAAGATATTTCTCTGGATGGCGTATTCATGTATGTAGGCAGGAAACCGGCCACCGAGCCGTTTAAGGGTCTGGTGGACCTGAACGAAAATGGAACCGTAAAAACACATGATATCGTACATACATCCAGAAATAATGTTTTCGCTGCCGGAGACGTAACCGATAATGAATTGAAACAGGTCGTTACAGCTGTATCTGACGGCGCAAGAGCAGCTTCAGCAGTCTTCGACCTATTTCAGTAGTGAGGTTTAATAAAATAGATGGCATTACTCTCTGACAGTGATACAAAAGAAATTAAGAAAATCTTTGGAGTACTCTCGAATACAGTGTATCTAAGAGCATACACGCAAAATTTGAATTGTCCGACATGCTCCGATACGGAGATAATACTGAAGGAGCTCGACGCTCTCTCCGACAGATTGAACCTGACTTTCCTGAATCTGAAGACAGAAGCGGAACAGGCTTTAAAGGATGGCGTTGACAGAGCACCGGCAATTGTTGTTTCTGATGGAACCCATTCCAGAGTAAAATTCTTCGGCACGCCTTCGGGCTACGAGTTCAGCTCACTTCTTACCTGTATCCTGGATGCCGGTGGATCTGAAGAACCCCTGACAAAGGATACAACAGACTTTCTGGACGTGCTTGAAACTGATCTGAGCATTCAGGTGTTCGTTACTCCAACCTGTCCTCACTGCCCCGGAGCAGCTGTTCTTGCAAGCAGAATGGCACGTTACAGCAAAAAAATCAATTCAGCGGTCATCGAAGCAAATGAGTTTCCGGAGCTATCCAGCAGATTCAATGTCCAGGGAGTACCGAGAACAGTGATAAATGAGAAGTTTTACGCTGAGGGATCCCTGCCGGAATCAATGATGATTCAGGCTCTGCAGAAGGTTCTGAAGGACAACCCTTCAGGTGACATCAATATCATGGACTACCTCCAGAACGACTGATCCTTGTATCTTACTGATTAACGTGACCTGCTTTGTGTTTTAAATCACTTTATTATCCCTCAATAATCCGGAGGTTTCTTATTTCTGTTTTTCTAATAACTGTCTCTCTTTTTGCAGCTCCCATTGAATTTCCGATGGAAAGCACCGGAGTTCTTGAAGCATACAGCTTCTTCAATCAGAGCGTTGAACATTTCATCTACGGTAATATTGAAGTTGATATAAGAATTCTCCGTGTAGGCCGGTTTTCATGGAAACTGGGTCTTGCTATGGAAACCTACATGGGTGAAAGCTGGAACAGTCCTGAGATGAAATTCAATATATACGGGGGTCACTGGAATCTCAAGACTCAGCTCGAATATCAGCTGGATCCGCTCCTTCTCAGACTGTACACCGACCATGAATGTTTTCATAACATTGATATGGCGGACACACTGTCCGAGTACACGAATAACATCAAGCTGGGGGTTGTACTGGAAGATCCGGCTCCGGTCTTCAGTGAGGATCTTTGTCTGTTACCTGCCGGATTGCCGGATGGCTGGTTGTCAGTCGGATTATACAGACCGAGAGGAGACACCTTCCAGAAAGGTCATGACTTCAACTGGTCTATGCATGCTGATGTAAACTTTGAAGGAGCCACATGGCACGCATGGCTGTCAGGAGTGAGATATCACGCTGATTTCTTCTTCCATAACGATGGAGAAGGCTCATCCAGACACAGAAGTGAACTGTATTTCGCATACAGAACACCTGCAGGCTCTTTTGAGACTCATCTGACACACTATTTCAGAGATACACAACCATTCAGATCACTCGAAGGTGAAACCTACTGGGGAATCAGATTCATCTGGTAATTTCTGTCAGCCAAGTACCGTTTCGGAAATAACCATCGGCGGAACGCTGCCTTGTCCTTTACGCACCGCGCTTCCCAGAATCTCGATTTTATTGAATAAATCAAGCGGTTTCCAGTTCCATCGGAAATCTTTAACAGGATGCAGAATCTTCCCATTCTCAACAAGAAACACTCCGTCTCGCGTCATTCCTGTAAGGCTCAATTCCTTCTGATCAACAAAGCGGATATACCAGAATCGTCTGAAGAGAAGGGCTCTGCCATCAACCTTGCTTATGAGGTCCGCTGTTGATCCCTCTCCCCCTTTAATGGCAAGTGTTTCAGGGATGAACAATGCCTTCCTGTCCGTTTTCTTTGCCCAGTATCGCTGGCTTGGTTGATTAATGAGTACACCGTTTTCGATCCAGACAGCATCCTCAGACGCAAGACCTTCTTCGTTGAACGGAGTACCTTTCGGAATACCGTTCACTATGCTGCTCATTGTAAACAGATCCCCGGTGACCTTTTCCCCCTGCCTGCCTGTGAAAAACGTTAATCCTTCATCAGCCTGTCTGGCATTCAGAGACCAGGCTATATACGGAACAAGATCTGCTACAGCCTGCGGCTCGAGAATGAGTTTGTATGAACCGGATTCAAGATCAAGCTGATTCATATCTGCTTCAGCTTCCTGAGCAACTTCTTCGATAGTGTTTCCAACCGGAAGATCGCGCCATGCTACAGAATTGACGGACCTGTAGCTTGAACCCTCTCCCCTGTCCATGGTTAATCTGAGAAAAGCTGATGTGGACCTATGGAATCCCAGATTCCCTGTGGAAGTGCCAAGAACGGTTGTATCAATACTCACTCCGGTTATTCCGGAAGCTTCCATATCGTTTCTCTCAGCAGTTTCAACCGCGGCTGCTACCGCTCCGGTACGATCATCCGGATTCGCTTCAGCAGTTTCAGCATCCCATTTCTCAATAATAGGATAAACCTGACCTGCAGGAACCGGAGGCATGTACTCCGGATCAGGTGTGGCGGTCTCAAGCATTTCCATAGC
>DAOWAG010000227.1 GCA_030634715.1 Candidatus Aegiribacteria sp.
GTGCTGAGCATTCTGCTCAGTCCATGCCACCTTGCAAGCATTCCTCTTGTGGTAGGCTATATTTCAAGACAGGGAAATACAGGGACAAACAGGGCTTTTACTATTTCAGGCGTCTTCTCTCTTGGCATAATGATCACGTTAATTCTTGTTGGTCTTGCCACAGCAGCTGCAGGACGCCTGCTGGGAGATGTTGGTCAGTTCGGGTATTATTTTGCCGCTGCTGTAATGCTATACTTCGGACTGAATCTGCTCGAAGTTCTCCCATCCCCTTTAAAAGGGGACAAGAACTTTTCATCAAAAAGATCCGGTCTTGCTGGAGCCCTTGTCCTCGGTCTCGTATTCGGAATTGCTCTCGGTCCATGCACCTTTGCCTTTATGGCCCCAATTCTCGGCGTAGCTTTCAGTACGGGCAGTAAGTACCCGATCTTTGCCATTTTGCTTGTAATCGCTTTTTCCGTTGGCCACTGCGGGATTATCGTTGGAGCGGGGACATTCTCCACAGCTATCCAGAGGTTTCTGAAGTGGAATGCAAATTCAGGTGTTGTTCCGATACTGAGAAAGATCTGCGGTGTGCTTGTGATTCTGGGCGGAGTTTATATTCTTTATAGATACGCCTGATCATGGGGTCGGACGTCATTTGCGACACTTACAACTCAGCAGTGCCCAGGTTTTTGGGGACACGCAGCAGAGCCTGTATGTCCCCGGATTATCTCAGGTAATCAGAAGGCCCTTCTGGAGCATGACCATCGGGTTGAAGGTGGCGAAGTCCGCCTGGTGAATCAATACTGTTTCAACCCTCTGTGGACGACCTTCTCCCTCCTTAGCGTGGCACCCTATGATGTTGATGATAGGAAGCGGCATATCGAATCTGGCCGCCAGAATGGCCCCGGAGATTGGATGTCTGGCATGCTTCCCGTGGTGACCCTTGATATAGCCGTCATCGGTTTTCTCGATTTCCAGCAGTTTTCCGACATCATGAAGTAATCCACCCGCAACAAGAAAATCATTGTCGATCTCGTACGGTGTTGTACAGGCGGACTTTATCGCATCAGCCAGTCCAAGAGCTCCCTCGGTAACAGCTATCGTATGCTGTATCAGGTTTATACCATGAGTCTCGGTAAGAAGTGTGAAAGGAATCTGTTCCAGATCATCAGGTTCCCATCCCCCCTCTTCCGCGGCGGTTACCCAGATATCGACTGTTTTCCGTCTGAGCTCGGGATTGTCAATTTTCTCGAGCTGCTTTTCGAACAGCTTTTCAATACGATTTCGCACGATGGTCAGTTCCTCTCCATGGCTTCGATAATGGCATCACCCATCTGTGAGGTGCTGGCAGCTCCCTGTTCAAGCACATCCTGAGAGCCCTTGAGCTTCAGCATATCGTAACAGCGAACTTTACCCTCCTCGATAACGGTTTCGATTGCATTTCTGATCTTTGAAGCCTTATCAGCCTCCCCTATGTGATCGAGCATCATGCATGCTGAGAGAACCATTGCTATCGGGTTGACAATCGATACTTCGTAATCGGCGTATTTGGGAGCTGAACCATGAGTGGGTTCGAAAACTGCAACTTCATCACCGATGTTCGCGCTGCAGGCGAAACCGAGCCCGCCAACCAACCCCGCGAAGCCATCGGAAACGATATCACCGAACATGTTTCCACAAACGAGAACACCGTAATCTTCGGGGTTCTTGGTGAGCCACATCATCTGTGCGTCAATGTTGGTTTCCCAGAGTTCGATGTTCGGGAAATCCTTCGCGATTTTTCTTCCCTCTTCACGCATCATCCCGCTGGTTTCTCTAATAACGTTCGGTTTTTCACAGATAGTGACATTCTTGTATCCGAATTTATCAGCGTACTCAAAAGCACCTCTTAGAATTCTTCGGCATGCGTTCCTTGAGAATATTCTTGTTGAGACGGCCAGGTCCTCCCTGGGAACATCCGTAAAGTTCTTTCTGAATTTCGGATGTGACATAAGGGCTTCGTAAACATCGTCCGGTGGATTCGTCCACTCGACACCACCGTAGAGTCCTTCAGTGTTCTGACGGAATATTACGGCGTCAACAAGAGGTTCCTCAATTGTTTCTCCGGGACCTCTGCGGATGAAATTGAGTGGATTGCCCTTGAATGCCTTGCAGGGACGTGTGCAGATATCAAGATCAAAGTGCTGGCGCATTGCTACGATAGGACTGTAGTAGACAAGCCCTTTTCCCCTGAGTGCGGGATCCAGGTCGGCATCAGCTTTATCTTTCGGTTTGGATGTAATTGCTCCAAAAAGAGCTATCTTGTGTTTCTCAAGGAGGTCTATCGTTCTGTCCGGAAGCGGATTGCCTTCCTTCTTCCAGAACTCCCATCCGATATCGGCATGAACATAATCAGCTTCAAATCCAGCAGCATCCAACACTTTCAGAGCTTCATCAAGTACTGCGCCTCCGATGCCGTCTCCGTGCATGGTTACAACAGTCCTTTTCATTCAACTCTCCCTTCGGTTATCAATGTGAGTAATTACCATTCCATTTCCATTCGCGGGAAAGATACTCTTAATATCCAATGCGGGACACCCCTGACATCAGATCAAATCCATCATTATTTCTGTTGCTGTTTCGAGCTGTCTGTCTATATTCAGCCCGGCGTCCGCAGGCTGCTCTAATACTCGGATATCGGGTTCTACACCTGTATTTTCAAGGTTTTCCCCGGTGAGAGTAAACCATCCTGTGGCTGGGATCCTGAAGGCTGTCCCATCAACAAGAATCACATTAGATGTTCCAATGACCGCGCCGTAAGTTTTCTCACCAACTACAGGGCCCAGATCCAGCTCTTTCCAGCCGCCGGGAAATATCTCAGCATCAGAGTAACATCTTTCATTTATTAACAGGACCAGCGGTTTCTGCCATACGCCAAGCGGTTCAAATGTGATGTTTCCGTGCCTGTCTCTGGAGAACATGTACATGGGGCGTCCCAATTCCCGGATTATCTCATCGTGAGTGCTGCCTCCACCGTTGAAACGGACGTCTATTATCATTCCATCACGGTTCATGCCTTCAGCGAACAGATCAACCAGAAA
>DAOWAG010000078.1 GCA_030634715.1 Candidatus Aegiribacteria sp.
CATTCAGGACTGTGGATACTATCCTCAGAAATAATCCGGCTGATGTAATAATTGTTGACATGCATGCTGAAGCGACAAGTGAAAAACAGGCTCTTGCTCAGCATCTGGATGGCAAGGCAACAATTGTAGCTGGAACACATACACATGTTCTTACCGCTGACGCAAGAACTCTGCCTGGTGGGACAGCGTGCATTACCGATCTCGGGATGTGCGGTTCCATTGATGGGGTGATAGGAATGAACACTGAGGAAGCAAGGCTGAGATTTCTTACAGGCAGACATATCAGACTGAAAGTTGCCGAGGGCAATACTTATGTGAATGGTCTTGAAGTAGTGCTTGACAGCGAATTGAATGTGGACGGATTGCGCACGATAAATGAGAAAATATGATCCTGTGCTGCTGAATGACAGTCTCTCCAGTACAGCTTTATGGGTTGAACAGGAGCTTGATCAGCTTTTCATTCATCAGAGATCGATCTCCCGACTTCCATTGTTCGCGGATTATTCTCTTGGATCCGGAGGGAAGCGTATAAGACCTTTCCTTGTTAGAGCTGCCTGCTGCGCAGTTGGAGGTGATCCGGACAGAGCTCTGCATGCGGCTTGCGCTGTGGAGATGATTCATACTTACTCACTGATTCATGATGATTTACCATCGATGGACAATGATGACCTCAGAAGAGGAAAACCGACACTTCACATGACCTGTGGAGAGGATCAGGCACTGCTTGCAGGTGATCTTCTGCTGGTTGAAGCTTTCGGAGTGCTTCTCCGAACTCCCCTTGGTCCGGGACGGGTGGCCAGAATGGCAAGACATCTCGCTTCTGCCGCTGGTCCAGGTTGTCTGGTCGGCGGTCAATATATGGATATGTATCATCCTGCTGAAGCGGATATGGACTGGATCCGACTGATGATAAAAGGGAAAACCGCTGCTCTGATAAGAGCCTCTCTGGAACTCGGAGCATTGGCTGGTGGTGCAGATGATGAACTCATCAACGAAGTCTCCAGGGAAGGTGACCGCCTGGGATATCTGTTTCAGCTTACAGATGATATTCTGGACATTCGCGGGAACACGTCCGAGATGGGAAAGAAAGTTTCAAAGGATTCAGATCTTGGCAAGTGCAATCCCGTTACGAAGCTTGGTCTGGAAGCAGCCTTGAAGGAAGCTGAAGAGCTTTCGTCTGATATCGCCGGGGTCTTCTCAGGATTAAGCGGAAACTGGGAGAATATCTCCGCTCTGGCTCTCTATCTTCCTGACAGGAGGAAATAGTCATATGTCTGTGCTGAATGGAATAAGCTCTACAGGTGATATTTCGAAACTTTCCATAGAGGACAGGCTTGTTCTTGTCAATGAACTCAGAGATAGAATAATTAATGTGATCAGCAGTACAGGCGGGCATCTTGCATCAAGTCTTGGCGTTGTTGAACTGACCGTTGCTCTTCTTTCCGTTTACTCTCTGCCTCAGGACAAGATCATATGGGATGTCGGTCATCAGAGCTATCCCTGGAAACTCTTAACAGGCAGAGCTGATCGATTCCATACTATCAGGCAGTCAGGGGGGTTGAGCGGCTTTCCCAGAAGAGATGAAAATCCCTGTGATGCCTTCGGTACAGGACATAGCTCTACCTCGATCTCTGCCGCTCTCGGGTTTGCTCTGGCGCGGGATATTTCCGGGAAGGATTATAAAGTAGTCGCAGTGATTGGTGATGGCGCGATGACAGGAGGTATCGCTTTCGAGGGGCTCAATCATCTGGGACACACCGGCACTGATATGCTTATTATTCTCAACGACAACGATATGTCTATCTCACCGAATGTGGGAGCCATATCCAGACACCTTACAGCACTTATTACTGATCCACGATACAATCGGATAAAAAAGGATGTCTGGAATGCTCTGGGTAAAATCCCATCTCTTGGTGAACGCGTCAGAGACGCGGCTCATGCAGTCACATCCGGATTGAAAAAAACACTTGTTACACCTGATACCCTGTTTGATGATTTTGGCGTGCGATATATAGGTCCTGTTCCGGGAAATGATCTCGCTGCGATTACCGGGGTTCTGCAGCGGGTCTCGGAGATATCAGGTCCGGTTCTGCTTCATGTCGAAACAAAAAAAGGGAAAGGATACGAACCCGCTGAGCTTGACGCAACCGGATATCACGGTGTATCCGCATCATTTACAGAAAAAGTTAATAAGAAAGAATCGTTTACTTCTGCCTTTTCAAGAACGATGATTGACCTTGGCCGAACCAATAAGAAAATTGTTGCTATTACCGCAGCGATGCCCGATGGAACCGGATTGAATGAATTCGCGGTCAGATATCCTGATAGATTTTTTGATGTAGGCATTGCTGAACAGCATGCTGTTACTCTTGCATGTGGACTCGCTTTCGGAGGACTTAAACCGGTAGTAGCTATCTACAGTACTTTTCTTCAGAGAGCGTACGATCAGGTAATACATGATGTCGCTCTTCAGAAAGCCCCTGTTGTTCTTGCAGTCGATAGAGGAGGTGTAGTGGGGGAGGATGGTCCAACACATCATGGCGTTCTTGATATTTCCATGCTTCTTCCTGTGCCCGGTATTCGAATAGGGGCTCCAAGGAACTGCGAGCTGCTTGAGAGTATGCTGAGAACTTCAGTACTTTTTGAAGAATATCCTACAGCCATCAGGTATCCAAGAGGAGAAGAACCGGATATTCCATCAATAACCCCGAAAAATGTATTACCGGGAGAAGGTCAGCTTCTCAGAGAAGGAAAAGATGTTCTTGTGATTGGTGTGGGAGTAATGGCTCTCTACGCTGTCAAAGCAGCAGATATGCTTGAAAAGCAGGGAATATCCGTTGCTGTTTTCGATCCTCTGTGGCTGAAACCGGCTCCTTTGAATGAAATACGTGCGCTTGCTTCCGCATGCGGTAAAGTGATAACCATAGAGGACGGGGCAATCGAGAGTGGATTCGGTTTCCATGTGCAGTCAATGCTGTCCGATCTTCTTCTGCCGATTCTCACACTTGGTTTTCCTGATGATTTCCAGCCGCATGCAACAAGAGAAGAACTGCTGAGTATGGCCGGACTTGATTATAAGTCATTGGCTGAAAGTATTGGTGATTTTGTTGGACAGTAACGATAAATCTATTCCGGTTCAGAGCCTCTCTCTTTACGTAGACAGATTCAATCCGCCGTATGCAGGTTTGATTCAGAATCTGCTTTCCGTTTGTGAAAAATTCAGCATCACGGTTAATTCTGCTTCTCCATCTGCTGAACACCTCAGCACTTTAGGTGTTCAGGAGAGTGATATATGCGATATGGCAATCGTACTCGGAGGTGATGGATCCATCCTGCGCGGTATGGATTACTACCGTAAGCTGGAAATACCCGTTCTGGGTATCAATGCCGGGCATCTTGGTTTTCTTGCCAGTGTTGAGCAGGTATCTCTGCCTGATACCGTAGCCAGGATAGCGCAGGGTGATTATATCATTGAAGCACTGCCCGTTCTCAGAGCGGAATTTCCTTCAGGCCATTGTCTGACCGCTGTGAATGATTTTTGTATCAACCGCTCGATGATGGGCGGGATATTGCATTTTGATCTGTTTGTGAATGGTGCCAGGGTCGCCCACGTTGTTGGTGACGGCATTGTGGTATCCACACCCCTTGGATCCACGGCATACGGTCTCTCATGTGGAGGGCCAATTCTGGATCCCGGATTACCCGCCATACTGATAGTTCCCATCTGTGCTCATTCTCTGTCACTTCGTCCTCTCGTAGTTCCCGATGATCTGCCTGTCTCAATTAGAATTGGAACTCTCAGAGGCACAGGTCCTGTAGTTTCTGCTGACGGTGCTGCCTCCGGAACCCTTAAAGCCGGAGAAATGCTTTCAATAATGAAGGACTCAGACTCTTGCATGATTGTAAGGTTCTCCGATCACCCCGGTTATTATGACAAACTCGGACAAAAACTGGGCTGGGGGTCAAGGGGATAGAATGCTGACATATCTTGCTCTCCGGAATCTTGCGACTATCAGTGACACAACACTTGAGTTTGATAGCAATTTGAACGTTTTAACAGGAGAAACAGGTGCAGGCAAGTCAATCCTGATTGACGGACTGTTGCTGACCCTTGGGGAGAGAGCTGATACCGCGCTGGTGCGACCTGGTACAAAACTTGCCAGCGTAGAGGCTGTATTTCTGAACAGTGATGAATCAGAATTGCTCATTCGGAGGGAAATTCGAGCTGGTGGACGAAGCAGGATTTTCATCAATGATGAATTGACAACTCTGGAAGAAGCCAGAAAGCGAATCTCAGGAATTATAGACCTTCATTCACAGCGATCCACTCCAGCGCTGCTTCTTCGCAGAGTCCAGCAGACTGCATTCGATGAATTCGGCGGGAATTCCAATCTTGCAGGTGATCTTTCTTATATGTACGAGGAATACAGATCGCTTTTGCAGCGTCTGGATGATCTGCGTGAAAACCATGAGAAAAATCTGGAATCCAGAGAACTTATCAGGCACGAGCTTTCACTGATAGAGAAACTGAACCCCTCTCTGGAAGATAACCAGAGCCTTGTCAGCGAGCGAAAGGATCTGAAAGCATCTCAAAACAGTGTTGAAACCCTTCATGTGATCGTAGACGCGATATCCGGTGATGATGGGATAATTGCCGCCCTTGGAAAATTCCGGAACGAACTATCGCATACCACAATTGAACTCCATGAAACCATTGAACTCCTTGATCAGGCCGAAATCTCACTTTCCGAGACCAGTTCATCATGCAGTGCTATTCTCGGAAGAGTTGACAGTGCTCCCTGGAGGCTGAAGGAGATTGACGACAGACTGGACGCTTATTCGGAACTGCTTGGAAGATGTGGCGGTTCTCTTGAAAGACTTCTTCAGAGAAGGAGAACGCTGCTTACGGATCTGGAGGAATATGAATCCCTTGAGCGTGAACTGCTTGATCTGGAAACCATGGTTCCCGACAAGAGTAAAATGCTGCATGAAACCGCAGAACGGCTCTCAATATCCAGAAAATCTGCTGTAAAAAAACTTCAGAGCTGCGTTCAGAAGGAGCTGAGACTGCTTGGAATGCCGCACGCGGTCTTTAACGTGATCATGCATGATCCGCCTCTGAACAGAAGTCTGACATTGGGTGGACGGAATATCTGTTCCGATGGGTTTGAAATTCCTGAATTCTACTTCAGTGCTAACAGGGGTATGGAACCAGGTCCACTGGCTTCTGTCGCGAGCGGCGGAGAAATGTCCAGAGTGAGTCTTGTTCTGAAACTGGCGCTTGCCAGCGTCAGTCAGGCTCCAACTATGGTGTTCGATGAGATAGACAGTGGTATCGGAGGCGAAACAGCTAATCTGCTTGCTGATTCACTTAAAAGAGCATCAGAGAACAGGCAGGTTATCGTGATAACTCATCTTGCCCAGATCGCCTCAAAGGCTGGAAGACATCTTGCGGTGTCTAAAGAACTGCATGATGATCTGCCCTCAACCAGGGTGAGGGTATTAAAGGATAAACAGAACAGAATCGCAGAGCTTGCGCGCCTGCTCGGTGGAGGAGATGCCGCAGAAGAACATGCGGAAAAGATGCTGAGCAATGCAAGATCTTCCTGCGGTGAGGATGGTGATGGCTTATTAAAGGGCCTGTAATCAATCTTCCCAATATTATCAGCCTCTCAAGAATTCCGCTTGGATTTGCCGCATGTTTCTTCCTTGCCTCCAGAGCGATTATTCCTGCATCCATCATTCTCTTTGTCGGGATCCTTTCCGATTTTGTGGATGGAGCCATTGCGAGAGCAACCAATACAGTGAGTGACTGGGGAAAAGTATTTGATCCTCTTGCAGACAAGATCGCCATGACTGCGTTCATCATTACTCTTGGTTTTCTCGGTGCGGTTCCGGTCTGGTTTATCGCAGTTGCCCTGTCTCGAGATGTTCTCATTGCTTCCGGAGGGCTGTATCTCACGAAGCGTCTCGGATCACCTCCGGCTGCGAACATCTGGGGTAAACTCTCAACACTCGTGCTTTCGATCTACATGAGCATAACCGCTGTCTGCTATATGCTTGACACAACATTGTGGTCTTCCGATCTGATATTTGCTGGTCTCGATCCTGTGGGCTTGTTATCTTTTGCGTTTGTACTGATAAGCTTTTTTGTCTATTTTTCTGAATCCGTATATCTAATCCGGAATTTCTCATCCGGTCATACTTTCAGCTGACGGGAGCATCGATACTTGTATCTGAAAAGGCTGGAGATAATTGGTTTTAAATCATTTGCGGATGCCTTTGAACTGGAATTCCAGAAAGGTATCTCCTGTATAGTCGGACCTAACGGCTGCGGGAAAAGCAATATAGCTGACGCTATCAGATGGGCGCTCGGATCCCAGAGTCCATCACAATTGCGGGCCGATAGTATGGAAG
>DAOWAG010000418.1 GCA_030634715.1 Candidatus Aegiribacteria sp.
AAAGAATTCTTGAAGCAAGCAGCAGCAATCCTATTCCTTCCAGAACTGCGAAGAAGACGTAGATATCACCGTGAAAAGCGGTTTCATAGCCTTCTGCCCATCTGAGAGTCCAGAGTATGTATCCTTGAGGAACAAACGTCTGAAAGACCGGAGAAGACGTCCAGGATGCTGTAACAGCCTGTGACATAAATGCCATCAGAAATAGAATTCTTCCGCTGAATTTCAGATATTCTTCCAGGATAATAAGAAGAGAGACCGCAGTAATAACAGAAAAGGGAATTACAACCCAAAGCTGCCATGGGATTGCTTCAAGTCTCATTCCCCATAGTACCGCGAGCGTGAGAGATGGGAGAACACCAGCCAGAAACGGAAGGCCAATCTCAGGAAGGAGGAGAGAAATTTTTCCCGATCTCGAAGTGAACAGCAGTTTCGCAAGTGCATTCCTTGCAGATGATCCCGGCCATCCGATAAGAAATGCTGCTGGTGCGGCATAAGCAATACAGGAAATTGATAATGTCAGTGGATCAATCCGGGTTTGACCGGGGAATATCCAGACAGAAACCGGTGCTGCAATTATGATCCACAGAAATGCCCGTTTGTGCACAGCCCATTCGAACATGAGCTGGAGCACACTTGTCCATATTCTCAGATATCCAGATCTTTCCCGCAAAAAAGATCCACCTCTCCAGTATCTTCATCATCAGAGAAAAAGTCTGCAAGTTCCTCGGAAGAAGGAGATCTGACTTCCAGACCCGCAATCTGCCTGGAATTGGCTCTTGCAAGGTTGGCCAGATTTGTAACCGCTGCAGACAGGTTCGAATGATTGAATTCATATCCGCCTTCTACTGCAATAATATCTCTAGCTCCTTTCAGGCTTTCCATTACCAATCTGGGTAATGCCGGAAAGAACAATACCCTCACTCGTATGAGAGAAGAACATGCATCGGCAAGTTCCTGGAAGCGAATAATGCGAGCAACACAGTTCTCATCGCACAGAGCGATTCTCTTAGACGAATGAGGTACATATTCCAATCCTGGAACTGATGCTACAACAGCGCAATTAGTGTCACAAAGATCTTCCAGCAGAGGATGTAGATCAATGGGGAATGGACCCTGAAGGATTAGAACTTTTGGAACAGGAAGGCAGGCTGAAGCGAAACCCGTGATGAACTTCAGATCCGCTGAAAGGTCTGTTACAGGTGTATCTGTGTAATCAGTCAGAGAACACCAGTTATACAGCTGAGACAGGATTTCCTCTGAATCCTTTCTGCTAAATCCAGCTGCTGCAGCCGCGAGTTTGAGGTGTCCTGATACAGTTACACCGCTCGGGCACGAAAAATCCGCTGAAACAAATGCCGCGAAACCTCTCGCGCTATGGCTCATGATATCCAGATGCTGCTCACCTATCAGGACTCTGCCTGAAACAGGACTGCTTCTTCCCGCTAGAATATCGGCAAGTTTCGGGGCTATTGTAGTTTCATCACCAAGGAGGATCAGCATTGAACCTGCAAGTACTGCCAGTTCAAGAGGGTCAGTAGCTCTATTCGAGAAG
>DAOWAG010000097.1 GCA_030634715.1 Candidatus Aegiribacteria sp.
ACGACCCCGAAGATCCATTCAATCCGGGTTACGCCCTATGGCCAGCAATGGGAACCACCCGCAATGACATGGGAACCTTCGGAGGAAGTGGTGTCAATTACTGGCTTACTGTTGAAGAGGAAGGATCCTCTTCACCTGAAACAGCGCTTGTATTAAAATCCTTCCCTAATCCATTCAGCACATCATGTACTGTGTGTTATCAGTTAACTGAGGTTTCACACGTAATTCTTTCAGTATTCGATCTTTCGGGAAGGTTAGTCGAAACCCTTGTTGATGAGGTTGTTCCCGCAGGTATGTACTCCGAATATCTTGATGGCTCAGGTCTCTGCTCAGGTATGTACCTGATAAGATTGGTTGCAGGTGAACATGTCGCTTCAAAGAGATGTATCGTTGTCAGGTAATCACTATCAACGAATTATGTAGAGCATTCCCCATTTGTTACATACAGCATCCATTGAAGTTTTCACTGTTTCTCATCCTCTATTAAAGTTCCTAACGCGTCAACGACGGGGTACCAGTGAGGAGGGTTCATTCGAGCCCTCCTTCTTTACAGTTTCTCTTTAAGAGGAGGACTGGTCGTAATAATTCGGGATGGCTGGAAGGATGCAGTGCTGCTTGATCTGAGCGCTAATAACTTTCTTCAGAAGCCTTTCGAATAAAAGAAATCGCTGCGATACTCAGAGAAATTATCGATTCATGACGATTTTACTGAGTGGATACTCTTGTTATTTAATCGGATTTTCAAGATACTCTTACAATTCGTGATATTGCCTCACAGCAAGATGGAGGTTGATTGTGTCGGATCAACGGAAAAACTCGGGAAAACAGCCTGGATCAGACACCGGAACACTACGCGACATTCTCGAAATTAATCCGATGAACACAGAGCAGGAGTTCGAAAAGTACATATCAGAAGCACCATACGGAATCTTCATTTCGAATTCCGAAGGTAAATATCTCTGGATTAATGATATAGCATGTAAAATGATGGGTCGCTCTAAGGAACAGCTTCTCAAATCCGGGATTGGAACAGGACTCCTTCCTGAAGGGAAAGAACATTCGCGAATGCTCCTGAGCGAAGTCAGAGAGCAAGGCAGAGCTGAGCAGGAGATCTCCTTTGAAAGAACCGATGGCTCATCCGGAACATGGATTATCAATGCTGTAAAACTCTCAGATGACAGATTCATGGCTTACTGCAGGGATATCACCGAGCAGAAAAGGACCGAACGTGCGCTGCTGGAGAGCGAAGCCCGCTACAGAGCACTTTTTGGTGGTATAAGAAGTGGAGTAGCTGTTTACAAAGCTGTCGATGAAGGGGATGATTTCGAATATGTAGATTTCAATCCATCCGTGAAGAGAGTTGAGAATATTGAATGGAAGGATGTGATAGGAAAACGTGTGACAGAAGTCTTTCCAGCCATTAAGAATTTAGGACTTCTCGACGTATTCCGGAGAGTCTACAGAACCGGAGTTCCTGAGCATCATCCTGTTACATTCCAGCATGATGGTGTAATGACCGGATGGCGTGAGAATTATGTATACAGGTTGCCATCTGGTGAGATCGTATCAATCTACGACGATATCACAGATCGAAAATTGGCTGAAATAGCTCTTCGCGAGAGCGAGGAGAATTTCCATACGTTCATGGATAACCTGCCTGCTGCCGTTTTCCTGAAGGATTCTGAAGGCAGATACATCTTCATCAACAGGTATATGAGAGAAGTGTTTGGAGCCGATGAGAAATGGCTTGGGAGATCAACTCAGGAGTGCTATCCCGAAACAACGGCGAACTTACTTGTCAGTGACGACATGAAGGCGGTTCAGGAAGGTTATGCGGTATATGTACGAAAAGTAGTGGATGCCCAGGGAAATGAGCGCTTCTTTGAAACCCATAAGTTCCGTATCTCGAAGGAGGAGGGAAAAGAACTTCTCGGAGGGATTGCTCTGGACATTTCAGAACAACTGAAGGCCAGGCATGATCTCGAAGAAAGCGAGGAGTGTTTCCGTGCTTTTATGGATTTTATTCCCGGAGCTGCTTTGCTGAAGGATGCGGAAGGCAGGTACAAGCATCTGAACAAGTACTTCAGGGAAAACATGAATGTTGACGACAGTTGGATAGGCAGAACATCCATGGAATGCATACCGGGTGATGCCGGCAGGCAAATGTTCAATGATGACAAACTGGTTATCCGTGATGGCTATATGTTGAGGGTTGAGATTGTTAAGGACGATAAAGGTACTGAACGGATTTTTGAAGCGCACAAGTTTCCGATCCCTCGGAAGGATGGTAAGATCCTCATAGGCGCGATCGCTCTGGATGTCACGGAAAAAGCACATGCTGAGAAAGACAGAAAGAACCTCGAAGCACAGATACAGCACACTCAAAAACTTGAGAGTCTGGGAGTTCTTGCGGGTGGCATAGCCCATGATTTCAACAATATCCTGATGGCAATACTGGGCTACTCTGATCTTGCTCTCCTTGATCTTGACCCTGCAAGCCCAGCCAGACCCTCAATCAAGGAAATAGAAAAGGCTGCAAGGAATGCGGCTGACCTCGCGAAACAGATGCTTGCCTACTCCGGAAAAGGGAGATTCCAGCTCGTGAAGCTGGATATGAACAAAATTATCCGAGAGATGACACACCTGCTTTCGATTTCCATCTCCAAGAATGCGGTAATAAAGTATCACCTTGCTGAGAATCTGCCGTCCGTTGAAGCCGATGCTGCTCAAATGAGACAGATCATTATGAATCTCATTACAAATGCTTCGGAAGCCCTCGAAACGACCAGTGGCATCATATCACTCACCACCAGCGCTATGGAGTGCGACAGTGATTATCTCAAAACGGCTTATCTTAACGAGGATCTCCCTGGTGGACACTACACATACATCGAAGTAGCCGACACTGGCTGCGGAATGGATGAAGAAACCTTATCAAAACTCTTCGATCCGTTTTTTACAACGAAGTTCACCGGTCGGGGGCTCGGTCTCTCCGCAGTACTTGGTATTGTCCGGGGTCATAAGGGAGCGTTGAAAGTCTACACTGAACCAGGCAAGGGAACTTCTTTCAAGATACTCCTTCCCGCATGCACGGGTAAGGCTTCTGAAGGCAGTCAGTTTGACGAGAATGAGATTGATAATCTTCCAGGTGGAACCATACTGCTGGTCGATGACGAAGAATCCGTTCGGACCGTTGGTAAATCAATGCTGGAAAGAAAAGGTTTTGATGTGTTGACATGTGTTGATGGATTGGATGCTCTGAAGGTCTTCAGGGATAGGCACGATGATATCGTGTGTGTTATCCTCGACCTGACAATGCCCCATCTTGATGGTGAGGAGACATTCAGAGAAATGCGCAGGATCAAGAAAGATGTCCGCGTGATTCTCTCGAGCGGTTATAATGAACAGGATGTTACACAGAAATTCATTGGTAAAGGTTTGGCCGGATTCATTCAGAAGCCATATCGACTCAAGGATTTACTCATCAAGCTGAAAGAAGTAATAGGAAATACTGCATGTCCGGTGAAAACAGAAGACGATGTTTAATCCCACCTGATTCATTGAGCCAGTCATCCGTTTTATTGAATTCATCAACATAATTGGAACAGATAACTATCTTTGTATGTATATCCTGTATACATAGATTTTCGAGGGGAGTCTGAATGACACGAAAGACCGTTCAAACAGCCAAAGCTCCGATGCCTGTTGGACCTTACAGCCAGGCTGTGATCTCAAATGGATTTGTATTCACGGCGGGACAAATTGGCATAAATCCTGAAACCGGAAAGCTGGAAGATGGTATTGCGGCACAAACGGTTATGGCTTTAAACAATCTTGAAGCGATTCTTGCGGATGCCGGTTCCGGCATGGACAGCATTATTCGGACTAATCTATATCTGGCGGACATATCGGATTATTCAGTTGTAAATGATATATATTCTATGCGATTCGGTGCACCCTTTCCCGCGAGATCTGTTATCGCGGTTTCTAATCTGCCATTGGGTGCTCTTTTTGAAATTGAAACTGTTGCAGCGCTGAAGGAGGAACAGTATTGATAGGACAGGTTTTTGAGATAGTCCGTCAGGCTGATATCATCACAAAACTCATTCTTGTGATTATTGCTATCCTTTCGGTTGGTTCATGGGCAGTAGCAATTGCGAAGATTCGGGAATTCAGAATGATCCTCAGTTCATCAAAAATCTTTATGGATGCACTGAGGACAACAGGTAGACCGCCTGGCGGGGAATTCTGGAGTAGAAGCAATGAGATAGGACCACTTGCGAGAATGTACGCTGAAGCTGGCCGGTTTCTTCAGAGAAGAACCGATAGAGGAATTACAGAACCTCTTTCTATCGAGGAAGCATCCAGTCTCTCCAGCGCGCTTGAGCGCGAGGCAGGGGAGGATCTTGCCCAGCGTGAGCGGAATATCGGGCTGCTTGCGACTGTAACAAGTGTAGCTCCTCTGCTTGGATTACTTGGCACGGTTTGGGGAATCCTGTCGAGTTTCATTGGAATGAGGGAGCTTGGAGTCGCTGATCTCAGCGCAGTGGGAGCAGGTATTGCGGCAGCTTTGACAACAACTGTAGCAGGACTGATGGCCGCGATTCCCGCTAATATTTTTCATAACTTCGTTGTCGGCAGGATCAATTCACTTGCCGGTGATATGGATCGGTTCCTTTCTGAACTTGTGGATGTTTGTAGAAGAGGCAGCCTTGAATGATACGAACCCGGTATAAGCAGTTCTCCACAATAAACATTACGAATCTGGTGGACGTCACCCTTGTTCTGCTGGTGATCTTCATGCTGACATCTCCTGTGATACAGCGAAGTGCTGATGTCACCCCTCCGTCTTCGAGTGAAGGAAGGCTGCTGAGCAGCCTTGATCCCGGCGAGTCGCTTATAGTCGAGATTGACGCTTATGGCAACTTATCCATTTCCGGTGAGCAGGTTCTGCTGGAAGATCTTTCGCGTATTGCTGAGGTAGCTCATAATTCCGGTCGTTCTGAAGTTTTTGTCAGAGCGGACAAGGATGTGAGATACGAAGTGGTCGCGAATACTCTCACCGAACTTGGCAGCGGTGGTTATCTTAACGTGGGGCTTATCCAGGAATCCAGAATGGAACCTGATGAAATTCACTGATTCCAGACCCTTGGATAAGAACAGGTACTTCATCCGTCGACGAGATATCTTATATGTCGGGGCCGGACACGTGCTTGTTCTAATGGTTGGACTGATTACGTCTTCGAGCAGCATTATGGCTCCTCCGGGTTCCGGTGATGCCATAATGGTGAACATGGTCACTGTAGCTTCGAATGAAATGACATCTTCATCTCCGGAAGCAGGACATCCTGTTGAAAATCCTGTTGAAGCAGCAATTGAAGAATCTGTGACTGAGGTTCTCGAAGAACAGATAGTTGAACCGCAGGAGATAGAAGACCAGATACCTGATCATGTTGAAGAAGTTATTGAAGAGCAGCCATTGCATGAGGACCAAATGGAAAAAAAGGGTCCGGCTTCCGTGGAGGCATCCGAATTCGTAGCTTTCAGCGGAGAAGGGACAACAGGTTCAGGAGCCCCAGGGCCT
>DAOWAG010000309.1 GCA_030634715.1 Candidatus Aegiribacteria sp.
ATTACTGCAGCAGGTCCTTGATATCTGATCATATCCGTGGGACCTGATGCGCTTTCACGAACTTCCCAGGCAGCCCAGTGATTCTCGTTTAGAAGAAACAGTCTATTCTGTGAGTATGTAATCGACCCGAACTTCTCCGAGTTCCGTACAAACCACGGCATGCAAGTAATCAGGAATACAAGCAGGAAGAGCAGAGCTTTCAGAAACTTCCTGCAGTCTCCCCTGATAAGCACCCATATACCCATTGAAAACGCAAGGAGCATGCCCTGAGTTCTGACAAGGTACGCCAGAGCGGAGAGTACACCCAGCAGAATAACCTGTCTGAAGCTGATTTTTTCTCTGTCCGCAACAAGGAGGATTAAGAAGAACAATGCAGTGAACAAAAGAAGGCTGTCAGGCTGTGTTGAATAGTAGATAAACAACGGGTGTATGGCCAGAACAAGCGTTGACAGCAACGCAGGAATCACTCCGAAATTCTTTCTTGCCCAGTACCAGCACACCGCAAGACATGCAAGCCCGATTAACAATGACAGCAGTTGTGCGGAGAGAAATCCCGGTCCGGTAATCGTGAAAAGTAATAGAATGAGCAGAGACATGATTGGCTGTCTGTTGCCTTCCGGTCTGATCGGATCGAGTGACTGATCGAACAGCGTCCATTTCCTCATGGTTGAGAATCCGTTCCCATCCCTGAGGTTTTCAGCGATCTCAAGATTGGATGCTATACCATCCCCTGCTGGAATCGGATTATGGAAAACGACAACAAGTCGCAGTGCCAGAGCAAACAGAAACAGCACAAGCAGAATTCTGGATTCGTTTTTCCTGGTTCTTTCGGCGGTTATTCTAAACATCTGGTAAAGATACCAGAGGAAACAGGTACTGTCACGGATTTGCTTTCATGCGCTCTTGAATGAATATGCCGGTAGACTGTTCACCTGTATTCCATCCTGATTGCGGATAATGCAGAATATGTTATATATCGGATTCGAAATGCAGATGAATAGATAAAGAAATACAGAAATGACAATGAAATATGCAGATTGACATGTAGAAAGGTTGCAAATGACTGTTTCAGTGGAATCAATACTTACCGAGTGTGAGAAACATGATGTACATTTTCTGCGTCTTCAGTTCACAGATATCGATGGCATCATCAAGAATGTCGAAGTACCTGAAAGCCAGTTCAGTAAAGCTCTTGCTGGACAGGTAATGTTCGACGGTTCCTCAATTGAGGGATTTACAAGAATTGAAGAGTCAGACATGGTCCTCAAACCCGATCTCGACACATTCGGGGTGTTTCCTTGGAGAACCGAACATGGAAAGGTCGGTCGCCTGATATGTGACGTAATGGATCCTGATGGCAGTCCGTTTCCGGGATGCCCTCGGACACTGCTGAAAAATCAGATTCATCGGGCAACGGAAATGGGATTCAAGGTGATGGCCGGTCCTGAAGCGGAATTCTTTCTCTTTCAGGTGGATGCCTCCGGCAATCCTGTCACTGAAACGCACGACAGAGGCAGCTATTTTGATCTCTCACCGGTTGACCGGGGAGAGGAAGCCAGGCGGGATATAGCCCTGGTGCTTGAGTCAATGGGCTACGAAGTGGAAGCAGCTCATCACGAGGTTGCCCCCGGACAGCATGAAATCGATTTCAAGTATGCCGATGCGGTGAAGACAGCTGACAATATCGTTACGTTCAGATTCGTAGTTAAGAAAGTGGCTCTTTCACACAAGCTTCATGCAACATTCATGCCCAAACCGCTTTCTGATGTTAACGGATCAGGAATGCATATGAACTTGTCCCTGTTCACACTTTCCGGAGACAATGCCTTCGATGATCCGGAGGGTGAGAACGGTCTGTCATCTTCCGCGAGAGGTTTTATTGCAGGCCTTCTTAACCATGCCAGGGCACTGGTAGCAGTAACCAATCCACTTGTGAATTCGTATAAAAGACTTGTCCCTGGCTACGAAGCTCCGATAAACGTTGCCTGGTCGGAGAAGAACCGTTCTCCGCTCATACGTGTACCAGCAAGAAAGGGAACCGAGGCAAGGTGTGAAGTAAGGGTGCCCGATCCTTCATGCAATCCCTACCTGGCGCTTACTGTGCTTCTCGCTGCGGGTCTGGACGGAATAGAAAAAGGAATGGACTGTGGCAAACCGGTAAACAGGAATATCTTCAAAATGAGCAAGCGTGAGAAAAGCAGATTGAAGATATATCATCTGCCATCAAGTCTTTATGAAGCCCTGAACTATCTGGAAAAGGATAAGGTGATAATTGAGGCACTGGGAGAACACATATACAAGCATTTCATGTTCAACAAGAGAAGGGAATGGGAAGAGTACATCAAGGTGATTCATCACTGGGAAATCGAAAGGTATCTGGACAG
>DAOWAG010000427.1 GCA_030634715.1 Candidatus Aegiribacteria sp.
CATTCAGGACATTTTATGGTCATTTCAATCATGGCCCAGATCATAGGAATCTCCTCTTAACAGTATGTTATCTGAAAAGCCATTACTCATCAGGCTTCAATCTTGCTACCAACATCGTAAAATCATCGTCGTAATCGCTTGAACCGTGATGAACTTCAACCTCTTTTTCAATAAGATAGACAAGATCACTGAGAGGAAGTCTTCTGTTAGTTGATACAATCCTTATCAGTCTATTCTCTCCGAACTCTTCGTCTGCGCAGTTCATCGCCTCGCAAACACCATCGGTGTACAAAAAAAGAATGTCTCCTGGATTCAGCAGAACTTCTTCTTCTTCGTACTCCTCGTCAGCCTTTACGCCCAGAATTACACCCCCCTTGGAAAGCATCTTTACATGACCATTCTGCCCAACAAGAAAGGGCGGATTATGACCGGCATTTACGTACTTCATGCATCTTTCCTTCACATCTATCAACACCATGAAAAACGATATGAAAATCTCAGAGGGAGTATTATCGTAGACTATCCTGTTTATCTGAAATGCTGATTCCCTGAGGGAAATCCCCATAGCCTGGGTAGTTCTAAGGGAGGCTTGAAGGTTGGCCATAAGCATAGCAGCTCCGATACCCTTACCGGCAACATCACCGATGGAAAGCACTGTGCGATGATCATCAAGTGGTATCACATCGTAATAATCCCCCGCAACTTCCATGCAGAATCTTATGAGTACTTCAACCTCAAGACAGGGTCTCCTGGGTATTTCACCGGGAAGCAACCCGTTCTGTATATCCCTTGCCACTTTAATCTGCTCTTCCAGTTTCTGCTTTATCAGTTTTTCATCCAGAAGTTCGAAGTTCTCCGCTACAAGCGCTGTCTGGGCTGAGAAATTCGCCAGCAGTTCCAGCTCTTCTGCAGTGAAGTCTTCACCGTTTGTCTTGCTGCTTATTACAAGAAATCCCACAAGTCCTGAATTTGTTATCAGGGGGAGAAGTACTGCGCTTTTCCTCTGAAGGAACCATTCCTCCTGCTCCTTTGAGATCATGATCTTGCCGCTTGCAATCAGTTCGTCTAAAAGAATGGGATCATCCTTTTTCTCCAGGCGCTTAACAATTTCATCCCTTATATCAAAGGGGGTCGGTTCTTCAAGCTCCACAGCGAAACCATCCTTATCTGCCATCCGGAGCACGGGATATATACACTCAGCAGACAAACCATCAGCCAGTTTCTCCTCAAGTTCCTTCCAGAAGATTTGACTATCAGTCCGGACGATATTCGATGCAAGAAAATTCTTCAGAAGCTCCCTTAATCTGACCCTCTCAGGGAAGAAGTACTTTTCAAGTCTTTTTCGGATTATTCTCTGTGTCGGCATGAAAATAAATGCAAGAAGCAGACCGAGTATCAGTGTTGGAGTACGGTTGTTTATTCCAAACTGCTTCAGTATCAGTTCGCCGAATACGTACAGAAAACCCAGGAAGAGCAGAAGTAGAAGGAGGTTAACCGCAATGAACCTTGTGCCCC
>DAOWAG010000287.1 GCA_030634715.1 Candidatus Aegiribacteria sp.
AGAGGATTCACGAAAAAGAGAACAGGTATCCTCTCTGGAGAATGCCAGTTTCCCTTACGGTTCCTTCCGGTCGGGGCAAAAGGAAATGATCGATGATGTGCGATCAACAATCGTAGAACAAGCGGACGTGGAGATTGGAGCAGTATCAGGGAGCGGAAAGACGGCTGCGCTTCTGTTCGGAGCGCTTCAGGAAACACTGCCGCAAAGATTGACGCTGTTTTTCCTGACTGCAAAAAACACTCACAAGCAAATCGTTGATGAAACCCTCAGGCTGATTATCAGCGGTGGACTTCCGCTTCGAGCGATATTCATTACAGCGAGAGAAAAAGTGTGCCTGCAGGGAAGATCCTCATGCCTTCCTGATGATTGCCCTTTCGCCTCAGAATTCGGGAAGAAAATAAGGGAATCAGGTGTAATAAAAAATCTCCTGAATCGAAAGGTTATTACTCCGGACAGTCTGGTGGAAATGTCGAAAGATGCAGGAGTCTGCCCATTTGAGCTGCAGCTGATTATTTCAACTAGATGTGATGTTGTAACATGTGATTACAATTACGTCTTCGATCCACATGTTTACCTCAAGCGGTTTTTTCTGGAAAGATCTACTTCGGGTGTATGCTCTCTCCTGATTGATGAAGCGGCAAACCTTCCATCCAGAGCAAGAGATTACTATTCCCCTGAAATAAGGTTATCCTGGATTGAGCAGCTTCTGGCAGACCATCAATGCCCTAAATACCGAAGAAAATTGCTTGAACCCTGGGAAGAAGCGTTTCGTGAATGGAACAGTCTTCTGAAACAGAACACCGGACAGGAATATGAACTACCGCCGGATACGGAACTCTCACTGCACAGTGAACGATGGATGAATCATTATATTGAATTGAAAGAGGCGCCGGAAGAACTGAGGCTGATGTTCAGATCGATCCTGGATTTCTCGAAGATATCCGATTCATACGATAACAGATTTCATCTGTTATTCCGCGTAGAAGGAAATGACAGCGTTCTTCAATGGTTCTGTACAGATCCTTCTGAATTCCTCAGAGAAAGGCTTCAAGCCTGTCACAGTTCCGTTGCATTCTCCGCTACACTCACACCCTTTGACCACTTTCGTGATCTGCTTGGATTCCCTGATGAACAGGAATCCAGATATAGAAAAATTTCTTATCCGTTTCCTCTGGAAAATCTTGGTGTCTGGATTGATTCGAGCATAGATACAAGATACAAAAGCAGAGCGCTGTCAGGAGCACTCCTCGTCGAGAAATTGAGGAAGATCTATCTAAGCATGCCCGGGACATGGCTCGTTTTCTTCCCATCTTATGCTTACATTGATCTTTTCAGAGGTTTTCTTGAGGAGGATTCCCTACCTCTTCTGATCCAGACTCCCGGAATGACAAATGAAGAAAGAGTATCGTTCATCACTCAGAAAGAATCAGGTTCCCATCTTGTTCTGACAGTCTCAGGTGGGATTTTCGCAGAGGGAATTGATCTGCGATCGGATACTCTCAGAGGCGCTGTGATTGTCGGACCATCGCTTCCAGGAATGAATCTTCGTCTGAAACTGCTTTCAGAAAGCTTTTCAAACAGAAACAGAGATGGCTTTCTACATACATGGGCAATTCCTGGTATGGTGAGAGTAATTCAGGCAGCTGGAAGACTCATTAGAAATGAAGAACAGAAAAGAGCAATTATTCTTATAGGAAAAAGATTCACCAAGTATCCCTATATAGGTCTTCTGCCTGAACACTGGTTCAGTAATGGGTCAATACAATTGTTGTCTAACGGATTGGATGATGTAACAGCGTTCATGAAATAAAGATGGCGATGCATTGCATCGCCATCTCTTACTGAATATTCTTAAGGCTTACTCAGTTATTTCTCCGACGCCTTCTATAAGTTCCCCAGCGTCTTCAACAACTTCTTCAACTTCTTCTACAGCTTCTTCAAGTTCTTCTACAGCTTCTTCAAGTTCTTCTACAGCTTCTTCAAGTACTTCTTCAGTGGTTTCTTCAACAACCTCAGGAATTTCCTCAACGACCTCAGGAGTTTCCTCTACTACTTCGACGGTTGCTTCTTCAGCAGCCTCTTCACCACAGCCAGCTCCAAGAACAAGAAGGAAAGCCATAAGAATTCCTGTAAGGAAATATCTCATATTAGCTCCTTTCAATTATCAGATTGATTTCTTTAAGAGTTTTTGTATTAAAGACCCCTCTATCCACACACAAGGGTAACAAATAAGACACATTCAAGTCGATGTCAAGAAGAAAAAACAAGTCTCATTACAGAGGCTCAAAATCCATCATAGATCTGATCATCAAGTCACATTCTATTCTCACCACAGCGAATCCTAATCGGAGAACAGTATCTTGATACGCCCGAAAGTGGACTGATTCAAAGCTGAAGCAGTCAATTCCACCTGATAAATAATATCAGTCAACTGATCAGACACCCAGAAGTTGTTTCCATCATACATAAGAGCTGTCGAATAGAAATTGCCTGATATTCCACTTAGATCATAAGTGTCGACAATAGTGCCGTCAGTTGTTACTTCAACGATACT
>DAOWAG010000257.1 GCA_030634715.1 Candidatus Aegiribacteria sp.
GGATGGGATGTCCGTTTAAAAGGAGGATTACCATCAGCCCGATGCAACCGACAAGCATAGCGACCGCCTGTACTATCGCGGCACCGATAAACCGCCCCATCAGATACTGTCCGCGTGACAGGGGTACGGCAATAAGGGGCATTACTGTCTTCTGTTCCCTGTCTCTCGGATAGATATTGGCTGCTAGCCCGATGGCAAGCAGAAGAGCACCTATTTCAAGACCGAACAGACCGAAATCCAGAATGAATCTGCCTTCATTCGAAACATCATACCCCGGAATCTGTCCTATACCGAATAATGCAAGCAGGATGACAATACTGATGCCCCAGATTGTCCTTCTTCGAAGGAGGCTTCTGAGCGTCATAAGAGCAAATGTCATTACCGGTTTCACAGTTTACCTCCTCCGGTGGCGGAGAGGAAAACTTCCTCAAGGCTTCTGTATACCGGTTTCACTTCCAGGATATTTTGCCCGTTCTGCCTTAATTCGTCAATCGTTTTCTGCAGATCGGCAGCATTGACTCTTTTTTTCTGGAGTGAATCCGATTCGGTACCTGGCACGACGAATGAAATGCTGAACAGATCCTCTGTTCTCAGCAGATCATCAAGGTGACCTTCTGTCACTTTTTTTCCATTTGCCAGTATTACAGCTCGATCACAGATAGTTTCGACTTCGGAAAGCAGATGTGAAGAGAGAAAGATTGAAGCACCACGATGATTTTCTTCCAGTATTACATCCCTGAATTCCTTCCTTGCAGCAGGATCAAGACCACCGGTTGGCTCGTCCATGATAAGGAGATCGGGTTGAGACTGAAGAGCGAGAGCAAGGCTCATGCGCTGTTTCATGCCCTTGGAAAAATTACTTATTCGAACATCAGCCCATGCTTCAAGCCCAACTCTTCCGAGTATGGAAATCATCTGGTTTTTTCTCATATCCATGCTTCGCATTGAAGCGAACATCGTCATGAATTCAATCGGAGAGAAGATATCCTCATAATCCGGATTTTCCGGAACGTAACCGATTTTTGCTCTTACATTCTTCGATGCAGGGAAATCATTCCAGAGCAGTACACTTCCCGAGGAGGGTCTGAGCAACCCGAGAACACACTTGATTGTAGTTGTTTTTCCTGCACCGTTAGGACCAAGAAATCCAAGTATTTCGCCCTTTTCAACTTGGAAACTCAATGAATCAACGGCTTTGAAACTGGAGAACCCCAGGGATTTCCTGAAAGATTTATCCAGATTATCAACCTTAATTGGAAGATTAGTCATAAAGGTTCCTTTCCATGATTTTCAACAATAGATAACTTCAGAGTTCCTGACCAGTCACACTGTGGTCAATTGAGGTAGCATGATATGTTATTCTGAGATATATTCCTGCGAATTTCTCAAGTTCAATAACTGAATTTATCATATATGGAATGAGAGGCGGGAAAGATGCTTGTACCTCCACACGGTGGAAGACTGACAGACAGGCAATTTCAAGGAGAAGAGGCAGAGGAGATCATCCGCAAGGTTGAGAAGGGAACTCTGCTGACCTTGAATGCCAGAGAGAAGAACGATCTGGAGATGATCGGGAACGGTGCTATGAGCCCTCTAGAAGGATTTATGTGCCGGGATGACTACATCTCTGTTGTCGATCTTATGCACCTTTCATCAGGACCTATCTGGTCACTTCCTGTTGTTTTCGCCAGAAAACCGGATGATCCTTCAGTCTCTCCTGGTGATTATGTCGGTCTCAAGGATGAACATGGGTTGATCTGGGGGGATATGGAAATAGAGGATGTGTTTGAAGCGGATCTTGCTGCTGAAGCCGAACAGACGCTTGAGACTACTGACGACTCACATCCTGGAGTAGCGTACCTGAACAGCCTTTCCGGAACTTACATAGGTTGCAAAGTTCGTTCTATCAGACGCAGGAAATTAGAGAGCTTCAGGGAGTATCGACTGGATCCCAAGGAAACCAGGGTTCTTTTCCGCGCAAGAGGCTGGAATACAGTAGTCGCATTCCAGACGAGGAATCCAATACACCGCGCTCACGAGTATATCCAGAAATGCGCCATGGAGATAGTTGACGGTCTTCTTCTTCATCCTCTTGTAGGTGAGACACAAGCCGGAGATATTCCGGCAGATGTAAGAATGCACTGCTACAATGAAATACTGAAGGATTACTATCCCTCAACAAGGGTAGCGATGAGCGTATTTCCAGCGGCAATGAGGTACGCCGGTCCGAGAGAGGCAGTCTTTCATGCCATTCTGAGGAAGAATTACGGATGCAGTCATTTTATTGTGGGGAGAGATCATGCCGGTGTTGGCAGTTTCTATGGAACTTACGATGCTCAGATGATCTTTGACAGGTTCGATAAGGATCAACTCGGAATTGTACCGCTGAAGTTCGAACATGCTTTCTTCTGCAAGAAATGCGGAGGAATGGCAACATTGAAAACATGCGCTCATGGCAATGAACATCATGTTTTTCTCTCAGGTAAGAAAGTAAGAGCGATGTTGATCGAAGGCAAAATGCCACCGCCTGAATTCACGCGTCCCGAAATAGCACAGATCCTTATGGATGCTACCAGAAACGGAGAAAACAATTGAAAGGGCTTATTATCTGGATCAAAACTGAAACCGACTCAAACGAATCCATTCTTGATGAACTAGGCAGCGAGATAAAGGATCGAGGAGGGAAGGTGGAAGTATTCCACTCTGAAACCATTGGGAACCTCGGCATGGAAGAGAATGAAAGA
>DAOWAG010000044.1 GCA_030634715.1 Candidatus Aegiribacteria sp.
TATGTCCAGCAACCTGAACTCTGGCATTCGGATTCGCGTCGAGTATTTCAACCATATTGTCCAGAATGTAGTAGGACTCCGGTTTGAGTGTCGCACTGCCACTGTCGAAGTAGATATTATCAAAGGATAGAACCTGCCCTGTCTCCAGAGCGGGCCTAAGGACGAAATTGACAATTGATGTCTGATCGGCGGCAACAATAACAGGCTGTGAACGGGGAACGTATCCGTCAACCTCAGCAGTTACTGTCCATGTTCCTTCCGGTGCGTCAATCTGGAATACTCCAGCCTCGGAGGATTCAACCGTAATGGGTTCTTCGGTTTCGATAGTTATCGTTGACTGAAGCGGATCGTGGTTCTCGAACTCCGTAACCGTTCCGGCAATCTGTCCCTGTCCGGCTTTTGGCTCAAGAGCAAAATCAACGACGACTTCCTGACCGGCTTCCAGAACCATCGTCGCGGATGCGGCATAGTAGCCTTCCGCGGCAACGGTAATAGGAATGCTTCCCGCAGGAATGGTGGCCGAATAGAAACCTGTTGCAGGGTCAGAATTGACACTCTGTACAGGTATGCCGGGGAAGGATATTTCAGCCTCCACAGGTTCACCTGTCTCGAATTCAGTGATCATACCTGAAATTGTTCCAGTTGTAATCACAGGCCCCTTATCGATAAGATCGCTGGAGAATGCGATACTCATGGAAACACCCCAGTCCTGGGTGCCGCCTTCGGGAAGAGGTGCTCTCTGCTCTCTCTCTTCAGGTGTTACGCTTCCGGACTGATAGAGATCGTGCCCGAAGTCGAAGTATTCCGGATTGAATTCCGAAAGCCCCATATTGAAGCAGAAGTCCATAATGACTCCGCCACCCGAGAAGACTCGGATTCCGGGAGTGAAATAAGTTACGGTGCTGTAATTGTCTCTGTCAAGATACTTCTTCATTGAAAATTCCGTGAAGATAACCGCAAATGCTGTGGGAAATTCAAGGGCGAATCCCAGATCCAGCGCCTTATCCTCAACCAGCAGGCTTACATCAGTCAGGTTTGTTCTTGATCTTACACCGGTAGTATCAAATTCAAGTACGTAATCTTCCATGCTGACTGTCTGTTTGTACATCGAGTACCCGACATTGAGATGGGCGCGAATGGGGGTTCCAGGCCAGACATTAGCCATATCAGCGGAAATCAGACCTCCAAGACCGATACTTGTATGTCCGGTAGAGAGGCTGGGTCTGCGCATGGAGTACATCGGAGTAGCGGCTGCGTACCTGCCATCATACTCTTCGCAGATTACCGTATTATTCGATTTTGGAGCGAAAGAGAACCAGTTGCCCAGTCCCAGCCACAGGACTTCGCTTGATGGCGTGGGAGTAAATCCAGCCTTAAATCCCAGCAATACATCGCCCATTCCATGAATACCATCCCATTGACCTATCGTCTCGTTTCTGGGTGGAGTCAGGTCGAATTCATAGTATGTACCCACATAACTGATACGCGCAGCGAGTTCAATAAAACTCATCAACCCGTAATCAAGAGCAAAAAACCCTTCAGCAAGATGCTCCGAATCCTCAACACTCAACACCGTATCGGAGGCGGTATTTCGAGCGCGGTAGTGAAGATCTTCGAATGTGTTCGTACTGCTCCAGTACCTGCTCACCAGAGCGAAAGCCATTTCATTCTCGCCGATGGTTCTTGCATCAAGGACCCTGCTTACTCCCCTGAATCCCATAACAGAGGGGAGTGAGAAGGCGCTTCCTGTTATCAGAAGAAGTGTGATAAACAGAATAAAACCACGTGATTTCATTTTCCCTTCCTTTCAAGTATTGAATAAAATAAATCCATATGACTTGCACAATAATATCAACACTATTAGAAAAGCATGTGCTGCTTATGTCAACTGCATCAAAAGCACTATGTTTGTATAATCGGAAATTATATTGCAGAATAAATACTCAGTGAAAGGGAATAGGATATGGCTAATTATCGATTTCTTCTAATAATTTTGTTTGTTGTGTACGGAATTTCATTTTCGTACGACCCGCTTTATTACAATAACCTTACAAGCGTTCTGCATTCAATGGAATCGGACGGAGACGTTGCGCTTGGGTACTTCGGAGCGAATCAATACTGGCAGACCGATTCTCTTGGCAACAGCGAGCTTTATGATTACTCAACCGGTCTTGGTATTCTGAGATTTCAGTTCGCCGGCAGATACGGTCTGACAAACAGTCATACGATTTCCATTATTATTCCAGGCTACCTTCAGATCCAGGGTCCTTCCGATACTACCGGAGTTGGTATAGCCGATCCCTGGATCTCTCTTGATGGATGGATTTCCAGATCACCCATGCTGATAGCAAGGGGCGCGATAAGGATTCCTTTCAAGGGAGCGCTGGAGTCGGGCAATTACTCTGAAAGCGACAGGCATTTCGCTTTTGACGGAGCAATGACTATTCAGTCACCTGTCTCGCAGGGATCAAATCTGAGTGTGGAGGCTACTGCAGGGCTTCGTTATTACCTATGGGCCTGGGATGCTCTTCATGCATCACGAAGAGATTCAGCGGAAACAAAACCTCCTATTGAACTTCGACTTACAGGCTTTTTTATCCTTCCAATTAATCCGGAGCTGAGTCTGAGAATTGGAGGAGAAATAGCATCAAGAGGAGAAACAGAAGCGAAGATGAACGGAAATACAATCGGTCAGGAAAACAGTGATTTCAGCCAGCAGGATCTCAGAGCCGGTTTCATGTTAAACAATGAGAATCTGAACCTGACCGCTGAGGTCTTTTACCGTCTTGGCGGGGAGAATACTTCCAAAGAGTGGGGAATAATGGTAAACGGCACAGGTATTGATTTTCTGAGCCTTTTCGGCAGCACATCCAGCAGTTCAGGTCGCAGGGAGTAGAAGTGCGCTGGCTTGTTATATGTATAATTTTGATCTCAGTTGCGTTCATTGCTCGCACTTCCAGCACCGGAAAAGCATTGCTTGACACATCACGTGAATACCTGGAGACTATCTCTTCGGGAAATACAGAAGATGCATACCTCCTGCTGTCGGATAGTCTTTCAGCGCTGGTAAGTCCGACATTTCTGGAACTGCTTGATAATTCATCTTCATCAGGCAGAATCACTATTGGAAACATTCATTCAAGGGGGTATACACTTTTCATATCTCTCGAGCAGGGTGGATCACGAACGATCTGGCTCAGAGAAAATGACTCGGAAAAATGGGAGATTGCGGGAGATTCGTCGCTGGATAATCTTCTGGGAAGAGCCACAATAATGTGTACTGCTTTCGTTCAGGAGGCAGTGATCCCCGCATATCACAACGGAGTTGATCCGGGAGAATACCTTTGTCCAATAAGTGGTGAACCCTATTCCCTTGAAGGCTGTATGCTTCTCTGTCCTTCAGGTCATCTTGGAGAAGGCCTGGATCTGGGAGGGTCCAGCTGCATGCTGCTCCGAGACAGCCTGTCCGGGATTGTCTCCGATTACATCTTTGCAGGTTATCGCTACCCTGACAGTTTTGCAGGGATGTTCGAGGAGAGTAGCGGTGAATTCAGCCAGCGGGGAGGATTTCGCTGTCCGGATAACGGTTACGTCTATTATGAGATTACCGGGGAAGGAATCTTCTGTCCCTTCCATGCTGAAACGAGTAGTATAGAATCTCACTCCACTTCGGAGAGTTTATCTATAGATTCAGTATCACACTATTCAGATCAGGAGAATCTTTGAGCAATACAACCCTTATCGAAACTCAGGAAGAGCTGAACAGGCTGGTTAATAATCTGAAAAAAGAAGATGTCATTGCGCTGGACACTGAATTTCATGGAGAGAAGAGATACTGGCCTGAACTGTTCCTCATACAGTTTGCGGGTATGAATGGTCCGGTAGCAGTTGACCCTCTTGGAATTGAGGATCTGTCACCGATTGGGGAATTGCTGGAATCGAAGGTCCCAGTAAAAGTTATTCACTCGGCCAGAAACGATATTGATATTCTTATGCATCATCTGGGCATAGTTTTTTCCTCCGTATTTGATACGCAGCTTGCTGCCGCGTTTCTTGGATACGAACCTCAGATCTCTCTGTATAATCTTATCAGGAGTGAGTGCGGCAAAGCTCCGCAAAAAGGACACACACTGAGCGACTGGTCTATCAGGCCTCTCTCTAGAGAGCAGTTGCAATACGCTCTCAACGATGTCAGATACCTGCATTCAATTTACGAAAATCAGATGAAAAGGTTGAAATCAACAGGTCGGTTGAACTGGTACACAGAACAGGCTGAATCACTCACGTCTCCATCCACGTACGAGATTCCCCTGCAAAAAATATTCCAGAGAGTCCGATCAACGGGGAAAATCACAAAGAGCAGACTCCCGATTCTCTGGGCTCTAGTTCAATGGAGAGAAAAGATAGCAGAGGAACTGAACAAACCCCGCAAATACATAGTTAAGGATCATATCCTGGGGGCAATCACAGCAATGGCTCCTGAAAAAATATCCAACCTGTCAAGTCTGAGAGGAATCTCTTCCGGCTTTGTTAACAGATGGGGAAAGGAAATGCTCTCTGTGATCAGAGAAGCCGGGATCAACCCTCCTGAAAATATCCCTGACATCCCAAAATATCACAACAAACCGGGTATTTCAGCTCGCAGGGATATCCTCAGAATATTCCTGAAACAGGAGTCAAACAGACTGGGGATCTCACCCTCTCTACTTCTGTCATCCGATATGCTTGATGCTCTGGCGAAACACCCTCCCGGCTCGGAGAGAGAACTCTCTTCTATTCCCGGGCTTTCTGGATGGAGGAGCGAAGCACTCGGTGATGATCTTATCTCTCTTCTTGATGGAAAACTTGCTCTCAGCTTGAAACCGGGGCGAAGTCCTGGATTAAGATTTGTAAAAGTAGAGCAGTGACCGCTCAGCGAGCGCTTGAGATTCTTGAATCAATAATGCATGCGGTGGAACCGTCCGGTACTCCAGCTCCTCTCGAGGAATCAAATGAGGCTTTCCCGGTTCTTGTATCAACTGTTATAAGCTTAAGAACAAGAGATGCGGTTACAAGAATGGTATCAGCGAGAGTACTTCAATCGGCACCTGATGTTATATCGATGATTTCACTTGACATCGAAGAACTTGAAATACTGCTTAGACCGGCGGGATTTTTCAGGCAGAAGGCAAAACAGCTGAAGCAGGCAGCTGCAATAATCCAAAACAGGTTCGAGGGGAAAGTACCGGACAACATTGAGGATCTGCTGAGTCTTCCTGGAGTTGGAAGGAAAACAGCAAATTTCGTTCTTGGAATGGTATTCGGAAAACCCGCTATATGTGTCGATATTCACGTGCATCGAATTTCAAACAGGCTTGGTCTGGCGCATGCATCCTCACCTGAAGAAACCGAATTGCAGCTGCAGAAGATATTCCCTCCTGAATATTGGATAGGAATTAATCATGCAATGGTAACATTTGGACAGAGAATATGTAAACCGGTTAAACCCCGCTGCGGGATATGCCCTCTGAATACAATCTGCCCTCAGAAATCGTAAACCACCGGATTTAGTTCCGCAGGATTTTCAGCTGACCATGTTCTTGCTTGACCACTTGAAATCCTGAACAGGGTCAGTGTATCCCATCCGAACTGCTCCACCACAGGTTGTAGGAAAGTGAATATTTTTTCAACGATGTGCTTCTTGAGTGCTTCATCATCAAGTTTTTCCATTTTTCCCCGAATTCTTACCTGAAGCTTTTCCTGGGGGCTCCAGTAGCAGAGTTCCACCGAGGGATTGGCAAGCAGCTGTCTGCAGACATCCTTACCGGTACCGGTACAGAATGTAAGGCCGTTGTCATCAACATGCGGTGTACTCATCGCCCGAACACAGGGTTCGGCTCCATCTACTGTACCCATGAATGCAGTAGTATTGCGCCGAACGAATTCAAGAATTTCTTCACGGTTCATTTTCTCTCCCTCTTCCTGGTTTACACTCGCTGTAATTATTCAACATAAATGATTATATACAAATTTGATATTTTCTGCCTGAGGTTTGAAAAGGATTTGTTTCAGATAGTGAGGTGGCTGTTGAATAAAAAGTATTCACTCGTGCCGGATAAAATGATGGACATAACTCGACCTCTTTCAGAGGACACGCCATTCTGGCCTGGGGATGAGCAATTCAGTCGAAAACTCATAACTGTGGCCGATGGATTCATTACATCCGGATTGAGGATGAGTTCTCATTCGGGAACGCATATGGACGCTCCCGCTCACCTTGCTCATTGTAATACAACTGTGGACAGCATTCCTCTTACGAAACTTATTCTGGAGGCAACTGTGGTGGATTGCGACAGCAGGAAGGTAATCGATGAAGATGTGCTCATGGGTCTTTCACTGCGGGGAAAAGCCCTCCTGCTGAAAACAGCTTCTTCAGATTCAAATCAGACTGACATCTTCAAGAACTATGCTTCGTTAAAGGTTTCTGCTGCTGAAGCCGCTCGAAAAATGGGAATCACTCTGCTCGGAATCGATTCCGTTTCCGTTGATCCCCCTGAATCATCGAATGTTCATAGAATCCTTCTGGAAGCATCAATTCCTATCTTGGAAAATCTGTGGCTCAGCGAGATAGCTCCGGGGGAATACCTTCTAATATGTCTTCCCCTCAGAATAGAATCAGGAGACGGCTCCCCGGTAAGGGCTCTTCTTCAACCCCTGTAAAGAAAATCGTGCCATGCACTCTGATGCATGGCACGAATTTCTGGAATCGATCTTACTATTTATTCAGGCAGATCCCCTATGAAAACCTGGGGATATAATTCAGGATCAGCATCGAACGCAATGAATTTATCCTTTCTTATAATAACAGCCCATGTACTGGCTCTCTCTCCAGCATCAAGTGCCGCTGTAAAGAGAAGATCAAGTCCATCAGCGGAGTAAACATCGAAAGAAGGTGTCTCCGATGTTCCCTTTGTAACCCATAGTCTATCCTGTTCATCAACGCCAAATCCAGCTATTGCCATTCGATATGGATCGGGTTCCCAGTTTGCCATGGCGGGTGGCATTCCCTGCTGAATCATCGCGTTGTTGACCAATTCCGTTTCGATATCGATTTCCTCCTGGGTCTTTGCAACCCGCTCAAAATCATCTTTGGATACAACATACAGCTCTTCTCCTTCGGGACTCCATACGGTGAATATGTACTCATCACTGGACATTGGTGCGGTAAAGACGCTTCCATCGGGTGCTGTTCCGAAGAATAATATATCTTCCTGCATGGAGCTCAGATCAGCGGGATCGAATGGAGACATGCTGGAGTGATAGATCGCTGTTGGTTCAGTCTGCCCTTTCTCCCATCTCGCTATAGTGAATCCCATGAACATACCCTCTTCATTCTGGTCGAAGTCCGGCTTCATACCGACGATAACTCCACCTTCCAACCCTAAAATCGCAGCGGGTGGAGCAGGAAAAAAGCCTGCTAAATCAGATTCATATTCAAGATCGGAATTGAAATAGACGAGTTTGCCGCCCATAGCGTCGGATACGGCCAACCCGCCATCAGGGAAGAAAGCAATTCCCGCTGGATACTGAAACTCACCCGGACCGCTGCCCTGTCGTCCGATTCGCTCTATGAACTCACCTTCCGGGGAGAATAGACTGATGCAGCTTTTCTGCACGTCGAGCACTGCAATATCGCCTTCCGGAGTGAAGTCAACTCCGGCAACAGCGCCGAACACATAATTGCTGTCACCAAGCTCTATACCAATGGAATCGGTAATTGTCAGATAAACATCCGCGTCAGGAAGAACATATTCATCAGAGGTAGTTACAGGTCCTTCAATTACCTCTTCTGATGGGGATTCCTGATCCCCACATGCGAGCATCATAATCAGGAATGTAATTGCTAATAGTTTTTTCATCGAATTTCCCTTCAGTTAA